>JAYTOQ010000723.1:0-10047 GCA_043747665.1 Polyangiaceae bacterium
ACACCTACGAGAAGGTGACCCCCGATTTCGTGGCGCGCATCTGGCTCGGCGATCGCTTCGCGGGTCAGCACCAGTTCAAGGGACGCACGACCGAATACAGCGACGTGAAGATCCCGATGCAGTGGCTCGCCGGCGAGGCGAGCCTCAAGGGCGGCCAGCAGCAGAACCTCGTCATCGGCAAGGATGGCCCCGGACGCCTGTATTACCGCGTCGGAATGCAGTACGCGCCCACCGACCTCAAGCTACCGCCGACCGATCAAGGCTTCGTCGTGTCACGCACGTACGAGGGCGCCGAGAAGGCGAGCGACGTGAAGCGCGATCCCGACGGCACCTGGCGCGTGAAGGCGGGCTCGAAGGTGCGCGTGCGCGTATCGATGGTGGCGCAGTCGCGTCGCTACCACGTGGCGCTCGTCGACCCCATTCCCGCGGGCCTCGAGGCGCTCAACCCGGCGCTCGCGGTGACCGGCGAGATCGCGAAGGATCCGAAGGCCGAGGCCGCGCAGGCGAAGTCCGGCCGCTACTGGTACTGGAACCGAACCTGGTACGAGCACCAGAACATGCGCGACGAGCGCATGGAGGCCTTCGCCTCGCTGCTCTACGACGGCGTGTGGGACTACTCGTACGTCGCGAAGGCGACGACGCCTGGCACCTTCAACGTGCCCCCGCCGAAGGCCGAAGAGATGTACTCGCCGGAGACGTTCGGACGAGGCGCAGGCGATCGAATGATCGTGGAGTAACCGCGCTACCGCTCGCGCAGTTTCGCTCAGTCGCTCAGCTTCGTGAGCTTCGCGGCGCCTGCGAGCGCGGTCGAGTCGTAAAAGCTCAGCTTCGTTCCGGAGAGGAAGAAGCACCCGCCGGTGATGGAGTCCGACTCGAGCTGCGCGTTGCTGTCCGTGATCGACGTGCAGCGCACGACCTCCAGCGGGGTTACCTTCAGCGAGCACCCCGCGCCTGCCTTCGTGGCGCCGGAGGTGCTGCCCGTGGAGGTCGGCGACGCGCTCTTGCTCTCGAGCGTCTTGATCGAGCTCGCGGTGACACGCGCGACGGCGGTGAGGCCGACCGTCTGCGTTCCGCACTTCTCCGCCATCACGATCGACGTGCTCGTGAACTGCATGCGCGTATCGGTGCCGGTGCTCCCGTAGCCCGCGGTGCCGGCCCACAGACCGGTGAGCGTATTCGGCGTCGTGGTCGTCGATGCGGGCGGTCCGAAGAGCGCTTCGTAGTCGGTGGCGCCGCTGCCCGTCGTGGTGCCGCCGTCGGTGGTGCCGCCGTCGAGATCGGGGAACGGGGCCGAGCCCGACGTGCCGCCTGGCCCCTGCACGGTCGTGGTGCTGCCCTGCGCGGTGCATGCGGCGAGAACGAGAAGGAGGGGGGCTGCCACGATGCCGGCGTTGCTGAAGAGTCGCATGGCCGCACCTTCTGGCACCGGAAGACGCATCGCGCAAACACGAACGAATGCGCTCGCCATGACTGTGGACCCACGGAATTGCTTTGGAAATCCGTAACCGCCTGGCGCGCTGCGGAAAAAATGCATGACGGGGTGGAAAGACTCGTATATCCCACGGGTTGTGAGGTCTCACGGCTTGTCGAGACACACGCTCCCCAAGGTCGCAGAGGGCTGTCCCTCCATACGACGAGGTCCCACGATGCTTTCCCGTTTTCGCTTCCTGACTCCGCTCTTGGCGGCGTCGCTACTCGTTGGCCTCGTTGGCCTCGTCGGCTGCGGCGGCACCACGCCGTTCGCGGGCGCCTCGGCGTTCGCCGTCGCCGGCACGCCGCCGCCTCCGCCCCCGCCTCCGCCCCCGCCTCCGCCGGTGGTCGAGGCTCCGAAGCCGCCGCCGCGCGTCGAGCTTCGCGACAACAAGATCGAGTTCAAGGAGAAGATCCAGTTCGAGGTCAACAAGGCCGTCATCAAGCCCGAGTCTGACTCCCTGCTTGCCGAGATCGCCGACGTCATCAAAAAGAACCCCCAGGTGAAGAAGCTCTCCATCGAGGGCCATGCTTCTGCCGAGGGCGACGCGAAGCGCAACAAGACGCTCTCCGATGATCGCGCGAAGGCGGTCATGGCGCACCTCGTGAAGAGCAACACCGTCGACGCGGCCCGCATGGTCGCGAAGGGCTGGGGCATCGAGAAGCCGATCGCGCCGAACGACACCGAGGAGAACCGCGAGAAGAACCGTCGCGTCGAGTTCCTCGTCGTCGAGCAGGACGTGACCCAGAAGAAGGTCGAGATCGACCCGACGACGGGCAAGGAGAAGGTCGTCGACACGAAGACGGAGTCCATCAAGGCTCCCGACGCGCCGGCGGATCCCAACGCGGCGAAGCCGGGGGCACCCGCGACCAAGCCCGGGACGTCGGTGACGGCACCGAAGCCCGCCACCAAGCCCGCCACGCCGGCCACGCCGGCCACCACCAAGGCGCCGACGCCGAAGGCCCCGGAGAAGAAGTGATGAAGAACCTCCTGATGATGATTGCGGGTTCCGCGGTTCTCCTCTCGGGCTGCTCGTTCGCAGCGCGCAGCCCGGAGATGTACCGCGACGACACGAAGGCCGTCCTCGAGACGAAGAACAACGACATCCGTGCTTGCTACGACGGCGTCCTCAAGGCGACCCCCGGCGTTGGCGGCAAGGTCACCGTGAAGTTCGAGGTCGAGACCGAGCAGGGCAAGATCGTCAACGTGGCGGTCGACAAGGCCAACACCACGGCGCCGGATCCGGTCGCCGACTGCGTCACGAAGAGCATCAACGGCCTCGGCATCACGCCCCCCGACAAGCGCGTCGGTGAGGCGACGTTCGTGTGGGACTTCGCAGCTCCCGCGCCGGGCACGTTCGCGTCGCCGGCTCCCAAGAGCTGACGTCGTCGCCGTAGAGGCTCACGCAGGCCCGGGGATCGCGAGATCTCCGGGCTTTCGTGTTTCAAGCGGTCGACAGCCGCTGCCACGCCACCTCGGTGCGCTTGGATCGAACGACGTCGGCGACTTGCAGGATGGCGCGATCGCGATTCCATCGGTCCCACTCGGCGGCACCGGCGCTGCGCGCGGTCGCCGCGTTCTCCCACTCGCCGTCGAGCGATCCGGCGAGACGTCGCGTTCCGGCGTAGAGGCCCGCGAGCACGATATGCGTCAGAGGCGCGTTCGCGTCGCGCGCGCCGACGTCGATCAGCGCCAGCGAGCTGCTCACCAGCTCCGCCATCACGTCGCGTGCAAATCCGTGCGTGCGCGCTGCGCCCTGGAGATAGCCGACCGTCGCGGCAAGGACATGCGTGTCCTCGATGGTGCGGAACGGCTTCAACCAGTGGTCGTAGCCGTCGCCCGGGAGAACGTCCTCGTTCTCGACGACCGCATCGGTGAAGCGCACGACGGCATGCGGGATCTCCGGCGTGAACGACGTCTCCGGCCGCGGCGTGACGGTCACGCCCTTCGCGCTGGGCTTCACGCGCACGACACGTAGCCGATTCTTGCCGTCGGCCTCGATGCCTCGGCTGGCTATCACGAGCAGCTCGTCGGCGAGCGGCGCGAGCGTGGCGAAGGTCTTCTCGCCGTTCAGGACGAGCGCTCCACCCTGCTTGTCGAGACGCGTGACGATGGTGCGTGGATGGCCGCCGCCCGCCTCGGTCGCGCACAGGCTCAGCTTCGACCCCAGGGGTCGCTCCATGAACGGACGTCCGCCGGTCGTCGGATGGAGACGCTCCACGTGCTCGACGAGCCGAGAAAGCGCCGCGGCGTACCCCGCGATGAATGCGTAGCCGAGACGGTCGGCATGGAAGCCGCCCCACAGCGCGCGCTCCACCTGCCCCGTGAAAGGACACTTCGGGAGCTGCCGCAGCCACGCCGCGAGGTCGGCATACGGTCCACGCGCGAGGGGCGCCGTCAGCTGGTAAGCGAGGATGTTCACGGCGCCGAGGCTAGCCGACCTCCTGGACCGAGAGTATGGCCACCGCATGGTCTCCCCGACACAACCTTTCGAGACGGGCCGCACCTTCCCGGCCAGGTCACTCGATTTCTGGTTCGACTACACGTGCCCGTACGCGTATCTCGGCTCGACGCAGGCGCCCGCGCTCGCGGCGCGAATGGGTGTAGAGCTCACGTATCGCCCGTTGCTGCTCGGCGGCGTTTTTCGCGCCAATGACACGCCGCAGAAGCTCTTCGCGACGCTCGCTCCTGCGAAGGCGGAGCACAACATGGCGGACATGCAGCGCTGGGCGAAGCGCTTCGGTGTGACGCTGACGATGCCGGCGGACCATCCGCTGCGCTCGGTGGAGGCCCTGCGCGCGACGCTCGCCACCGGCGTCGATCCGCGCGTCGTCGACGCGTTCTTCCGCGCGTACTGGATCGACAACGCGGACATCAGCGACCGGGGCGTGGTCGCCAAGGTGGTCGCGAGCTGCGGCCACGACGCCGCGCGCATCCTCGACGCCATCGAAACGCCGGTCATCAAAGACGACCTCCGCGCGCGCACCGACGAGGCGGTCGCGCTCGGGATCTTCGGCGTCCCCGCATGGGTGGTCGACGGGACGCATCTCTACTGGGGACAGGATCGCGTGAAATTCGTCGAGGGATGCAGTGCAAGGGAGGGGGAGCGAAAGAGCGAGACGGGCACGGGCGAGAGCGGGAGGGTGCTCGACGTGTACTGGGATTTTTCTTCGCCGTTCGCGTACGTCGGGGCGGCGCAGGTTGAAGAGGTGGCGAGGCGGACGGGGGCGCGCGTGAGCTGGCACCCGCTGCTGCTCGGCGGGCTGTTCAAGTCCATCGGGACCGCCGAGGTGCCGCTCGCGACCTTCTCGGCGGCGAAGCAGCGCTACATTCTGAAGGACGTCGAGCGCTGGGCCGCGTACGCGGGCGTGCCCTTCCGCTTTCCGACTCGCTTCCCCGCGCAGTCATTGCGCGCGCTTCGCGTCTACCTCGCGCTACCCGAGGCGCACCGCGCCAGCTATCGCGACGCGGTCCTTCGCGCGTGCTGGGCCGACGATCGGGACATCAGCGACGACACCGTGCTCTCGTCGTGCATCGCGGACGAGACCGTCGCGCGCGCCGCGCTCGCGAGCGCGAACAGTGACGTCGTGAAGTCCGAGCTGCGGAACCTCACCGAGGCCGCGGCCAAGCGCGGGGTGTTCGGCGTGCCGACGTTCGGCGTCGGCCGCGAGCTCTTTTGGGGCCAGGACCGCCTCGAGCTCGTCGAGGAGGCGCTCAGTCCAGCGTGACGGTGCTGGAGAGCGGCAGGCTCTCGAGGCCGCGACCGTCGACGATGCGCAGCTCGAGAGCGCGCGCGCGATTGCGATCCTTGCCGCGGCCGTGCTCGCGATCGTCGCGCGCCTTCGCGGCGTTCTCACCCTTCACCGAGACGTCGTCCGCGGGGGAGCCATCGAGGTCGGCAGCCTTGATCACGATCGTGAGCTGCGCGCTCTCGACGTTGGGGTTCGGCGCCGGCACGTCGATAGTTCCGTCGACGTTCGGCGGTAGCCGATAGTGAAGCCGCGTGATCACCTCGCCGTCGTTGTCGTGGAAGAGGACGGTCACCGGGATCGCGTACGTGCCGTTCTGCTCGCTCACGACGAGAGGCGCATCGACCGAGTCGATGATGGGCGCGGCGTTGGCGCTCTGATCGCCGCATGCCACGATGGCCACCGGCAGGGCGGCCGCGAGGGCGAGGCGGAGGCCCGTGCGGACGAGTGCGGTAAGGTGTGCAAGGGGAAGCATCGAGGCCGTTAGTTAGCAGTGTGGACGGACGAGGCAAGACGGATCGACCGCCCCGGATTGCGTTTCGAAAAACTGATTCTCCAACGATTCCGAGAGGGAAGGTAACTTCCTCGCCAACCGTACTACGCGCCAGGCCCCCTGATGGACCCAGTCAGCCCAGGCGCGCGACCTCGAGCTCGATGACCCGCCGCACGATGGCGATCGCGCACGCGTAGGTCGCGTCGACGCCGAAGAAGCTGAGGCTCTTCGAGAGGAGCGACTGCCGTCGCGAGTAGGGCGTGTCCGATGCGTAGTGCACGATGCCGACGTCGAACGGCGTATGCGCCGAGAGGTGAACGACCTCGTCGGTCGGAACGCGTCGCGGGTTCACGAGCTCGTACGTCGCGCCGAGGAACGGCCCGGCCTCCATCTCGAGGACCGTGTAGCCGCTCGAGTAGAACGCATCCATGTACTCCTTGTTTTGGAGGAACGCGCTCCGCACCGTGACCGCCTTCTGGTTGTCGAAGACACTGCCATGCCGGAGGTACGGCGCGATGTCGGCGGCAGTGAACGCGTTCTTGAAGAGGAACGTGTTCTTCGAGTGCTCGTCGTAGACGTTGCTGCTCAACATCACGTCGCCGACGCGACCGTTCAGCGTGGCCGCCTTGCCCATGATGTAGATGCCGCGCACCTCGCCCACGCCCTGGCCGAGACGCGAGAGCAGGTGATACGCCGCCATGCCGAGCGGGTAGTCGATGTTCACGAGCACCGCGTCGCTCTTCTTGAGGCGCTCGATGCCGGGCACCTTCAAGCGCGGGTCCAGGAGCTCCGGGTCCATGTCGCGGAGGTGGGCGATCTGCGCATCGACGTCGATGTGACCGGGCTCCGACAGGTGCACGAGCCCGTTCTTCGCCTCGAATGCACGGACTTCATCCATCTTCGACGTCCCCGGCGTCGAGTGGATGTAGCCCCGCAGCAAGTAGTAGAGCAGCGGCGCGAGCTGCGTTGCGTCGTTCAGCGCGGCGATGCGAGCGACCTCGTCGCCGAGCCCCTCCGGATCACGAAGGCGCGCCCAGGCAACGATCTCGTCGGCGTGCGAGCGCGCGTAGCCGCCCACCAGGTTCGCGAGCGCATGCGTGTTCGACGAGACGAAGTACACCGGCGGTCGTCGCGGCTGCGTGGCCTTCACGTAGGCCGGCTCGACGCCGCTCCACCAGCGCTGCGCCGCGCGCTGGTACTGCGAGTACGACGCGGCGAGCATGCGAACGCGCAGATCGAGCGGCCGGTCGTAGAGCGCGCGACCACCGCGCTCGAGCCGCGCGGGACCAAATGCCGCGAGCAGCTTCTGCGCGTCCTCGACGCTCACGCCGAGGGCAGCGGCGAGCGTGACCTGATCGCGCGTGGCCTCCACCATCGCCTCGGGCGACGGCGCGACGCGGCGGAGCCGCTGATGGATCTTGTTCCACTCGATCTGGTAAGCGGTGACGATCGGGACGAGGTCGTCGATGTCGCTCGCGCTCGCGATGAACACGGCGAGCTTGCCGTTGCCATCGACGCGAAGCGGTCGGCGTCGGCCGCGCGTCTTGGCGATCTTCCACTGGCGGACGTCGTAGCCCGCGGCCTCGAAGAGCTCGTGCGACTGACCGAGGATGATGAGGTCGACGTCCGGCATCTCGTCCGGGAGGCGCGCTGCCGCATACGCGAACGCGGAGAGGTCCGGCTCGTCGGCGAGAGCGCCGGCATGCAGGCTCGAGCCGCTGTACGCATGACCTTCTTCGAAGGCGCGCACCCGCACCTCGCCCGATGATCGCAGCAGCGAGTAGTACGTCGAGATGTAGAGGCTGATTTCCTCGGATTCAGGTTCGGGCGGGCTCCGCAGCATCGCCGGCCGAGCATAGCGTATCCTTCGCGCCAGTGGACTCGCCCTACAGCCGCGTCGATATCTCGGAGGCACCGGCACGCATCGCGGTGCACGTTCCCCGGCACTACAACGCCTCGGTCGATTTCGTCGATCGTCACCTCGCAGAGGGCCGCGGCCGGAACGTCGCGTTCATCGAGGACGGCCGGAGCACCACCTACGCGCAGCTCGCGGAGCAGGTCTCGCGAGCCGCCGTCGCCATCCGCGGCCTCGGCGCGATCCCCGAGCAACGCGTCATGCTCTGCGTCCATGACACCGTCGACTTCGCGGCGGTGTTCTTCGGCGCAATCCGCGCGGGCGTCGTTCCGGTGCCCGTCAGCACGATGCTCACCACCGACGACTACGCGTTCATGCTGGAGGACAGCCGCGCCCGCGTCCTCTTCGTGAGCGATGCCCTCGTCGAGAAGCTCCAGCCCGCCGTCGCAAGGCAAGCGAAGCCGCCTCGCGTCATCATCGTGAAGTCGCCCGTGGCGGCGAGCCTTAGCTCCAACGAGGCATCGAGCCCGTTCGAGACCCGCGTCTCGCGCACCGTCCGCTACCTCGAGCTCGACGCGGTGCTCGCGGCGAGCGAGCCGTCCGACGAGGTCGCGCAGACCACCTCGGACGACGCGGCGTTCTGGCTCTATTCGTCGGGCTCCACCGGCGCGCCGAAGGCCGCGATCCATCTGCACTCGCACCTCGTGCAGACCGCCGCGCTGTACGGACGCGGCGTCCTCGGCATCAAGGAGAGTGACATCGTCTTCTCCGCCGCGAAGCTCTTCTTTGCGTACGGGCTCGGCAACGCGCTCACGTTCCCTCTCCACGTCGGGGCAACGGCCGTCCTCCTGGCGGAGCGCCCGACGCCCGCCGCCGTGATGCGTACGCTCGCCAAGCATCGGCCCACCATCTTCTGCGGTGTACCCACGCTCTATGCGTCCATGCTCGCCGATGGCGCGCTCGCCGACGCGAAGGGCTCGCCGGCGCTCCGCCTTAGCGTCTCCGCGGGCGAGGCGCTGCCCAAGCACACGGGCGAGAAATGGCGCGCTCGCTTCGGAACGGACATCCTCGACGGCATCGGCTCGACCGAGATGCTCCACATCTTCCTGTCGAACCGCCCCGGCGACGTACGCTACGGGACCTCGGGAAAACCTGTGCCCGGCTACGACGTGAAGCTCACCGGCGACGACGGTGAGCCCACGCCCGACGGCGAGGAGGGCTCGCTCTGGGTGCGTGGTCCTTCGAGCTGCGTCGCCTACTGGAACCAGCGCGAGAAGAGCCTCGGCAGCTTTCATGGCCCTTGGACGCGCACCGGCGACCGCTACGTGCGCGATGCCGACGGCTACTACACATACTCCGGTCGCTCCGACGACATGCTCAAGGTCGGCGGCATCTGGGTCTCGCCGTTCGAGGTGGAGAGCGCGCTCTCCGCTCACGACGCCGTCCTCGAGGCGGCGGTCGTCGGGCATGCGGATGGCGACGGCCTCGTGAAGCCGCGCGCGTTCGTGGTCCTCGCCGAGGGGAGGACCGGCGGCGAAGCGCTGGTCGCGGAGCTCCAGGCCTTCGTCAAGGCGAAGCTTGCGCCCTACAAGTATCCCCGCTGGATCGAGTTCACGAGCGAGCTCCCCAAGACGGCCACCGGAAAGATCCAGCGCTTCAAGCTTCGTGCATGAGGGGTGGATGAGCGTCTCCACCTTCGTCGAGGTCCGCGGCAAGAGCATCGAGCTGAGGCGGTTCCCGGAAGAACCAGCACCGCCCGCGGCGGGTGTTCCCACGTTGGTCTTCCTCCACGAGGGCCTCGGCTCGGCGCAGCAGTGGCGTGACTTCCCGGCGCGCATCGCCGAGGCCACAGAGCTCGATGCGCTCGCGTACAGCCGCATCGGCTATGGCGCGTCCGCGCCCGTCACGCTCCCGCGCCCGCTCACGTACATGCAAGACGAGGCCAAGGAGCTCCTTCCTCAGCTCCTCGACGCGCTGACCATCGACTCCGCGATCCTGATCGGGCATTCCGACGGCGGCTCCATCGCGCTCGTTCATGCGGCGCTCGATGCGGGCTCCGAGCACCCGCGCATCCGCGGTGTCATCCTCGAGGCGCCGCACGTCTTCGTGGAGGACGTGTCCATCGCGAGCATCACGAAGGCCCGCGAGGCCTATGAAGCAGGCGATCTGAGAGAGAAGCTCGCCAAGTACCACGGCGCCAACGTCGACGGCGCCTTCCGCGGGTGGAACGACGCCTGGCTCGATCCGGCCTTTCGCGGCTGGAACATCGAGGAGCATCTCCCGCGCATCGAGGCGCCCGTCCTCGTCATCCAGGGCGAGGACGACCCCTACGGCACGCGCGCACAGGTCGACGCGATCGCGCGTCAGGTACACGGCCGTGTCGAGACCGTGATGCTCCCGAAGTGCGGGCATGCCCCGCATCGTGATCGAGCCGACGCCACCGCCGAAGCGATCGTCGCATTCGTGCGGTCCACGACCT
>JAYTOQ010000724.1:0-10621 GCA_043747665.1 Polyangiaceae bacterium
CTTGCCAGGTCCGACGTTCTTCGCGATGAAGCCATCACCGGAGCCATAGGCGGTGGCCACCTTGCCGCCGAAGGAGATGGTCGCAGCCATGAGGCCGACGACGATCGGCTCGCCCCAGCGAGGGCGACGTTCACGCGCTCCAGCGGCTGACCGCGTATGGTCTCGCCCAGCATCGATCCCGCGATCAGAAAGGCGTCGACCGTGCCCGTGCGCCAGAGACGGCTCGACATCCAGTTCGAGCGTAGACCGCCTCCTTCGTTGCAGGCGTTGCAGGAAAAAGTACGCCGCGTCGGGACTCGGGGGGGGATAAGCCTCGACGCAGCGCACTGGGGCCGGATGCGGGTTCCGTACCAGCCGCAAACCCGCGAACCCTGGTCGCGCAGGCCGGCTGCATCTTTCAACCTCGAAAGGCCTGGAATGCAGCCTCGGAATGAGCAGCTCCAGCGGGTCAGTCGAGCACGAGCATGCCGCGGCCGTGGGTGCGTCCCCAGTCCGCACATGACCGCGGCTGATCCTTCGGCGTGTCGCAGCGCGAGACCCACAGGCCGAGCTTCTCTCCGCGCGCCCCCGTGAGCCCGAGCGATGCGAGCGGGATCGCCATCTCGATCACCCACTCCTCGTCGTTGTTGCTGGGGTCGTCGACCGTGCCCTCGAGCTCGTGCGCGACGCGGGCGTTGCTGTTCCACGCGTAATCGAAGCCGCTCTTGGGGCTCGCCACGAGGCGGACGCCGTCCGCGATCACGCCGAGCGCCGACACGTCGAAGAGGTACTCGCGGACGCCGTCGTCGAAGGCGAGACGGAACGAGTCGTCGCGCCACGTCGGACCATCGGGAGACGCGTGCGTGGCGCGAATGTCCTCGTCGGAGGCGTAAAGACCGACGTAGAGCTGGCCGTCGGCCCACAGAAAGCGCGCCTCCGAGTACTGATGCGCGAGGCGAGGACCGCCCGACTCGAGGAACGGTCCGGTGCGCACCGGCTCCTCGAGCCACGCGGGATCGGTGAGCTGTCCGTCGAGCACGATGGGACGCTTCGCGCGAGGCACGCGCAGCAGGACGTCGGAACGCGTCTCCACGACGGCGCGCGCGCTCGCGCGATCGGCACGTTGCACGGCGACCACGGCGCCCGTCGCGAGGAGCGCGACTGCCCCGACAATGAGCCAGCGGCTATCCAGCCTTGCCATCACGGTCCTCGCGGGGTCGGGGCCGCACTCGGTCGGGTCACTTCGTGAACGTGCCGTCCGGCTTCACGACCATGTGGAACAGAGTGTCGGCGAGGCCCGACTGGTAATCGATCATGTCGCCGACGATCGCTCCGTCGGCGCGCTGCGAGAACACGCCGAAGCCGTAGCTCTTGCTGGAGAGCGGCGCGCCGCCGTTTCCGATGGTGGCCTCGCGCGCGTTCTTGCCGTGGAAGTAGCTATGAGTGTGGCCGACGATGGCGAGCGTGTACGGATGCTTCGCCATGATCGCCTCGGACGGCGCCACGCCGGGCGCCATCGGTGAAGAGGTCGCGGACTCGTGACGGAACACGAACGTGTACGTGGTGGGCATCGCCAGCGTCGCATCGAGCCAGGAGGCCTGCGTACTGTCCCAGGCGTTCGCTGCGATGAGCACGAACTTCGCGGTCCAGGTGCTGTCGGTCGCCGTGATCGTGAACGTGTAGTACGGAAGCGTCTTCTGGATGGGCCCCAGCAGCTTCGTCATGAACGCGGTGTAGTTCGTGGTGATGCCGTTGGTGTTCCCCGTACCGCAGTTGGAGACGTCACCGCCCGTGCACTCGTGGTTGCCCATCACCGGGAACACCAGGCCGGAGTACTTCGACCGCGCGCCGAGATAGAGCGCGAGCTGCTGGTTCGCGGAGCTCGTCGCCCCGGGGGCCGCGTACATGTAATCGCCGGTCGTGACCACGAACGGCGAATGCGCTGCCTGTCCCTCGATGTCGGTGAAGATCTTCGTGATGATCGCGGTCGGGTAGCCGGCCACGTCGCCTTCGGTGTTGGGCCGCGTATCGCCGGCCACCGCGAAGAGGAGGCGCGAGAGCGTGCCGCCGTTCGCCGTCACGGTGCCGGTGGGCGTTCCAGTGGCCCCCGCGTCGTAGGGGAACGCAGCATCGACGCCGGGCATGCCGCCGTCGCCGGGCGCTGCGCCGCAGACGTCGCTCAACGGTACGCAGAGATCGCTCTGGCTCCCCGCGGCGGTGAGCGTCGTATTGCACGCTCGATCCGAAGCGCACTCGTTACCGTTGGGGCATGCCGGCGCGCACACCGTGCCGGCTCCGATCTGCGCGCAGACGGAGCCTGCTCCACACGGGTCGTCCGACGTGCACGGCGGGCATTCGCCGGCCGCGACCCCCGCATCGGGTGTCACGCTGGTCGTTGAATTGCCCTTCGCTCCGCACGCCGCGCTCCAGCCAACAGCCGTGAGCAGAGCGAGGGCGCAGCACCATGTCGAACGCGTCATCGGCAATTTCTGTCCCGGTACTATCCACCACACGCATCGGGCGGGCGAGCCCTACGGTGAGCGACCTCGTATCGGTCCCGGAATTTTATGCGCGCACTAACGCGTATCGAGCTGCTGCCCCGACTGGCGCGCGTTGTTCAGCGCCGAGGCGCCCAGTCGGCGATACGAGAACGCCGCCAGGAACATGATGGCGATGATGAGGAGCGCGTACTCGACCATCGTCGCGCCCTGACGGTCATGGCGACGGCCTCCTCAGTTACACACCGGGGTTTGGCAGACGAAGTACTGCAGGTTCCAGCCGCAGACCTGGCCCGTCGCGCATTCGCTGGCGTCGTTGCACTTCTTCGCCGTCGACGGGGTTGGCGTGCGGCAGCACAGCTTGGTTCCGTCCGACGAGCACGCCTTACCCGCTCCGCAGCCGGTGTCGCTCGTGCACTGGTTCGGAGCGGGCGCGCCGGGGCAAACCGGGTCCGCAAGGCCAAAGTGCGGCCATATGTGGAGCACGGGCGTCGGCTTGCTCCAATTCCACGAGGTCGTGTGGTCGAGGACCTCGGCCTTCACTCCCAGTCGGAGCTCGGCGTAGACGTCGATGCCGATTCCGATCTTCGGCGGCGTGCACTTCGACGTCTCGGTCGAGAATCGAGCGATCGGCTCGAGCGCGGCGAACGGACCGGCGAGATCGTAGATGAAGACGTCTAGCTCGATGGGCGTCTCGCATTCACGCCGATGTTGCTCTCCGCCTTCACTTTGGGCTCGCTCTCGATCTCGAAGTCCGTGGGATTGCCGATGGACGTGAACTGCCCGTTCTTGTAGTCGACTCCGGTCTTCGGGTGGCCGTGGGCGTGCCACGAGACCCCCGCGTCGATCTTGCCCGATGCGAACACGCTGCACCCGACGCCGAGCTTCGCCTTGACCGTGACCTCGACGGGGACGAAACCGATAAAGAAGAAGTAGTTGCCGATGTTCTCCTCGAGGATGGGCTTCTTCCTCTCGGCCGCGAGCGCGACCTCGCCTTCGCCGGCCACCGTGAGCTTCGATTTGGCGTCGTAGTTGACGTTGAGCGCAGAGTGGAACGCCGTCAGTCGACCCTTGTCAAAGGAGCCGGAGAGCTCGGGCTTCGCGCCGATAGTGACGGAATTCCCGACGAGCTTGACGGCGATCTGGCCGGTCCCGAGCGCGTGACCGTCCTGGACGTTCTGCGAACCGGTATCGAGGATCGTGACGTCCGGCAGCGTGAACAGCTTGCCTTCGGGGGCCGCGCCCGCCGGCTCTCCGAGCAGATGAACGGATTGCATCGTGAGCACGGTGTCGGGCTCGGGCGTCGGGACGACGTCGAAGCTTCCCTTCACGATGGCGTCGGCGAGCGTGGCGGGCGTCGTGGTGATCACCGTGTCGCCGCCGTTCGTCGAGACGCTCACGACGCGACGGATGAAGCCGTACGGATTCAGATCGGGATGCGTGAAGCTGCGGCGCGAGACCAGGATCGACCCCGGATGGATGTTCGCGAGGCCGGCCTCGTGGCCCGCCGTCCCGATGTCGACGTGGTGGGCCGATACCCGCGCATCGGCGGCGAAGCCGTCGTCTGCCACCACCACGCCGTCGGCGACGGTGACGTCGTTGTGAACGCCGCCGGGGCAGGATCCGCCCCCGAGCTACATGCGACCGCCAGGCTGAGTGCGCAGACGACCGATGTCCCGACGACTCTGTTCATATGCCTCCAAGCTACGCGAATCGCGCTGTCCCCTTCCCTCGCCCGCGCTGAACTTCCGAGATCGGTCGGTCCTTGTGGGTGTCTGACGTGCAACAGCGCATTCTCCGCTCGACTCGAGGCCCATCACGTGGCACGCCTCTGGCCGGCATGGCGACGGCACACGGCTTGACGCTCCCTCTCTTCTTCGATCTGTCCGCGGAACGCTGCGCACGGAGCGTCCGGGATCTGTCGAACATGGCGAGCATGAGCCGGGCCGAGCTCGAGGTGTTGCTCGCCGCGACGGCGCGCGCTTCGGCCTCCGTGGTCCCCGCCCGAGCGCGCCGTCCCAAGCCGGCGAAGGTCCGTCGGACGTGGCGAGCGAGCTGGCGCTGAGCCTCGTCGTCGTCATGGCCGCCGTGACGAGCGACCACCTCTGATGGCACGCCTCGATCCTCATTCGTACGCGGACGATACGCAGCCGCGAACCAAGTCGTTCGACTGGCGAGCCTCCGTCGACTTCACGAAGCGCGTGCTGACCGCCGAGCTCACGCTGCGGTTCGTCGCTCCTGCCGCCGGAGGTCCGCTCGATCTCGATACGCGCGCGCTCGCCATCGACGCGGTGGTCGGCGCGGACGGAGCCGTGCTCGAGCACGTGCTGCACGCCGCCGAGCCGATCCTCGGCAGCCGTCTCGAGATCGCCGTTCCGAAGGGCGCAGAGTCGATCCGCATTCGCTATCGCACGGCCCCGGAGGCGTCGGCGCTGCAGTGGCTCACGCCGGAGCAGACGCTAGGCAAGAAGCATCCTCAGCTCTTCTCGCAGTGCCAGGCGATCCACGCGCGGAGCGTGCTGCCCTGTCAGGACACGCCGTCGATCCGCCAGACCTTCACGGCGGCACTCGACGTACCTGCTTCGCTGCGGGCGGTGATGGCCGCGGCTCCCCTGGGTCGCGAGGTGCAGGGCGAGCGCGCCATCGAGCGCTTCGAGATGCCCCAGCCGGTCCCGCCTTACCTCTTCGCGTTCGCGGTCGGCGATCTCGCGTCGAAGGATCTGTCGCCACGCTCGCGCGTGTGGACGGAGCCGGCGCAGCTCGAGGCCGCGGCCTGGGAGTTCGAGCACGTCGAGGATCAGATCCGCGCGGCAGAGGCGCTGTTCGGTCCGTACGACTGGGAGCGCTTCGATCTCCTGGTGATGCCGCCGTCGTTTCCGTACGGCGGAATGGAGAACCCGCGCCTCACCTTCCTCACGCCGTCGCTGCTCGCAGGCGACCGCAGCCTCGTGAACGTGGTCGTGCACGAGCTCGCGCACTCGTGGACCGGCAACCTCGTGACGAACGCGAACGCCGAGCACTTCTGGCTCAACGAGGGCTTCACGGTCTTCGCCGAGCGACGCATCCTGGAGGCGCTCGACGGCGCGGAGATGGCTGCGCTGCACGCCGCGCTCGGCTACGAGAAGCTGCTCGAGGCATTCGTGCTGCTCGAAGGGCACCCCGAGCTCACGAAGCTGCGCACGTCGCTCCTCGGCGTCGATCCGGACGAGGCGTTCAGCGTCGTGCCGTACGAGAAGGGCTATCTCTTCTTGAAGGCGCTCGAAGTCACGGCCGGACGCGAGGCCTTCGACGCGCTGCTCGCCACGTGGCTGCGGACGCATCGCTTCGGGGCGGCGACCACCGACGATTTTCTCGCGCTCGTCGAGAAGGAGCTGCCCGGGCTGCTCGTGAAGGTCGACGCGAAGGCGTGGATCGACGGGCCGCTCCTGCCCCCGGTCTTCTGGAAGCCAGATTCGGCGAGGCTCTCCGCGATCCAGAAGCTCGGCGGTCGGGTGCCGACGAAGGACGAAGCCAGCGCGTGGAGCGCCACCGAGTGGCACCTCTATCTCGAGACGATGCCGAGGCCCTCGACCATCGAGACGTGCGAAGAGCTCGATGCCGCGTTCGCGCTCACCGCGTCGAAGAACCCCGAGGTGCTCGTGAGCTGGCTGGTCGTCGCCTGCGCATCGGGCTACGCCGCGGCGCTCCCGCGCGTCCGTGAGGTGCTCGCCACGACCGGACGCATGAAGTACTTGAAGCCGCTCTATCGTGCGCTCGACGGCCGACCGGAGACGAAGCAGCTCGCGCGCGAGCTCTACGCGCGACTCTCGGGCACGTACCACCCGATCGCGCAGCAGGTGCTGCGCTGGCTCGCCGAGTAGCCGCTCCGCGCGGTCACTTCTGCTTGCGACGGACCTCGCCCGCAGTCGTCCAGTACACGTGGGTGCCGTCGATGGCGATGTTGCCGCCGGGCTGTCCGTGCTGGTTGCTGGCGAAGGTCTCGGGGCCCGCGGCGCAGCCAGCCGGCGGGCAGCGGTAGATCTTGTAGGACAGATCGTCGCGGAAGTAGACGAACGAGCCGTCGCTCGCGGGGTGAGTGGGCGAGAAGGACGAGCCGATGGTCTGCGGGTTATTCGAACAGCCCGTGATCGCGCACGCGACGATGAGGTTCGTCGTGCCATTACCCCAGAATGCCTCACCGCTGTACACGGAGACGTCGTGGCTTCCGGTTCCGAGGAGGAGCGGCGTGGTGCAGGTCGGCGTCGTACACGCGAAAACCTTCTTCGCAGCGCTGTCGACGTAGATGACCGTGGCCTGGTCGGCGGCGATGTCGAAGATGGCGCCGGTCGAGGCGCCGGTGATCACCGCTGAGGGCGTGCACGCGGCGGGAGCGCACCCGATGATGTTGCCCCCCACCGACCAGTAGATCTTCACGCCGTCGGTGACGACGCCGCGAATCGAGGTCTGGTTGAGCGCGATCGCGGTGGGGTTGCCGCCGCATCCGCCGATGGCGCAGCGCCACACCTTGCCGGAGAAATAGTCGCCCCACATCACGAAGCCGCCGACGACAGCGATGCCGAATGCGTAGCCCGTGCCGAGGAGGATGGGCGCGCCGCCACACCCGGACTTGGGGCACTGCATGATCGGCGTGTTGCCTCCTTCGGATGCAAAGTACACATTCTGCGCGTCGAGCGTGATCGTGGTGGCCTGCGGCAGCCCAGTTGCGAGGTCCTCGGGCGGGCATGGTCCGTCGCAGGCCGCGCTCGCGTCGGCGGCGTCGCTGGTGGCGGCGTCGCGGGCACCTGCGCCTCCATCGGTCGCACCGTCGGCGCCGCCCTCAGCCGGGGTTTCGGCATCGGTGTCTCCAGAGTCCCCCAACCCGCCCTCCTGCGGTTCGGGGATCGAGTCGGCGGCCTTGAGCCCGGTGCAAGCCGCGGAGACGAGAGCAAGCGCGAGGATCCAGCGATGGCGCATTACCTCGAGTGTATCGCTCGTGGGGCGTCCGCGTCTTGTAGCGTGTCGAGGCATGAACGCAGGCCACAGGATCGTCGTGAACGAGCTCGCCGAAGATCCGCTCGAGGCGGTCGACGAGCACATGGCGATCGAAGCGATGACCGCGCCGGACACGTCGAAGCTCTCCTCGCGTGACGTCGTCGTCGCCGTGAAGAGCGCTGCGGTCGGTTGGGTCGACCTGCTCATGACCAGCGGGCAGTACCAGCACCTCCCGAAGCCGCCATACTGTCCCGGCCTCGAGTACGCGGGCGTCGTGGCGTGGAAGGGAGACGACGTGCCCGGCCCGCTCGCGCTCGGCGACGCCGTCCTCGTCGATCCCTTCCTCGCGGGACCGCGCTCGCTAGGTGCGTATCAGGCCTACGGAGGCTTCGCGTCGTATGCGGTCGCTCCGGCAGAGGCCGTGCATCGCGTTCCTGGCGCACTGTCGCTCGATCAAGCGTGCAATCTCCTCGGCAACTACGAGACGGCGTACCACTGCCTCGTCACGCGCGGCCGCATACAGGCCGGCGAGACCGTGCTGATCAACGGCGCCTCCGGCTCGACAGGCCTCGCCGCCGTGCATGTCGCCAAGCTCCTCGGCGCCACGGTCATCGCGACCGGGCGCTCCGCAGCCAAGCTGGCGGTCGTCAAGGAGCAGGGCGCAGACCACGTCGTCGATTGCCGTGCCGCGGACGACGGCTCCGGAGCACGCGCGTTCCGGGGCGAGGTGAAGGAGCTCACCGGCGGCCGCGGCGTCGACGTGGTCTACGACGGCGTCGGCGGGGACGTGTCGCTGGAGAGCCTGCGCTGCGTCCGCTTCGGCGCGCGGTTCCTCGTCGTGGGCTGGGCGTCCACGCCCGGTGTTGCTCAGGGCAAGGGCCGCCGGGGCGCGCCGAACGCCAACCTGCTGCCGACCAACCTGATCATGATGAAGGGCCTCGATGTGCTTGGTTGCCCGACCGTGATCTCCAGCGTGAACGATCCGACCCTGCGCCCTCCCCGCCTCGCGCAGATCTTCGCGTGGGCGGAGAGCGGCCAGATCAGGCCGTTCGTGTCGGCCACGTATCCGCTCGACGCGTTCAAGGACGCGCTGCGCGCGAAGTGGCACGGCGACATCATCGGCGGCTGCGTCTTGCATCCGTGAGCTGCTTGGATCTTCGGCGCGTCGTGTGACGTCGTGAATCGAAGGGCGTCGACTGGCGTCAAACCGTCTGTTTCGTGCGAGCATTGGCGCCGGGGAGCTGTAAGCATGCGTAAAACGTCAGGAACCAACAGGCTCATGTCCTTCCGGATCGTCGCGTCGTTGCTATCCCGCGTATCCCGCGTATCCCGCTTTTCGCGCATCTCGTGCGTTACCCTCGTCGGGGCCGCAGCCCTCACGGGATGCGATGTAAGCAAGCTGTCCGAGCTCACCGGCGTCGTCACTGCCGACGACGCGAGCGTGGCGCGGCCCGCTCTCACTCCGGTCGAGACGGCGGCGCCGCCCAGCGTCGCTCCCGCGCCGACGGCCGTGAGCACCGTCGCGGGCAAGAAGGCCTTCGTCGCGCCGAGCTCGGTGGGCGCGGCCAAGCCTGGCATCGCGGGCACCACCGGCACGAGCGCCGCGAACGGTTTCGTCGGCGCGGGCTCGCCGAGCACGGCATCGGGCCTCGCCGCTGGCAAGTGCTCGCCGCAGTGCACGTCGACCTGCGATTGCTCGGGCAATCCCATCGTCGCTGCTGCCAAGTGCTCGCCGCAGTGCACGTCGACGTGCGACTGCTCCGGCAACCCGATCGTCGCGCCGCGCTGCTCGCCGACGTGCTCTGCGTCGTGCGACTGCGCCGGCCGCCCGATCGCCGCGTCGACGTCGGTCTGCTTTCCGACGTGCACGTCGACCTGCGACTGCCATGGCACCCCGATCGCCGCGCCGACCGGCCACGCGATGCCGACGCCGCCGCCCGCAGCCACGACTTGCTCGCCGACCTGCACCGCGACCTGCGACTGCCATGGAAGCCCGATCACCCCGTCGCGCGTGACGCCTGCTCCCGCGGCAACGACCTGCTCGCCGACGTGCACGTCGACCTGCGATTGCCACGGCGCGCCGATCACGCCTGTCACGCCCGCCGCTCCCGCCGCGCGAGGATGCACGCCGACGTGCACCGCGACCTGCGATTGCCACGGCAGCCCCATCGCACCGGCCGCGCCGAAGACGTGCTCGCCGACCTGCACGCCCACGTGCGATTGCCACGGCGTCCCTCGGTGATGCGCCGCAGCTGAGCCGTGATCACTGCCGCGGCGGATAGCCCTGCATCGGCTGCTGTGGATACCCTCGGCTGCACCACCCACGGCTTCTTGTTCCCGCCGGTGCCGAAGAGCACGAGAGAGAACAGAAATGCAGCTGCCCCACCGCCGCCCCAACCCAGCAGCGCCTGCGCGGCGGCGGCGTCTCGCTCGAGACTCATGGCAGCAAGACCCTCCCCCTGACCCCGCATTCGAGGACGAGCCGAGACGGCTACCGCGAATGCCCAGCCCTCACACGCGCGAAGCGCTCGAACGTTTCGCCCAGCCGACGGGCGATCGCCTTCACGGACGTGAGGGAGCCGCGCTCGCGCAGCTCGCCCTCGAGCTCGCGACAGAGGTAGCGGACGCAGAGGTTGGGGCGATCCGCGACCTCGAGCGAGCATCCCTCCGGGCCGCGAAACGCGCAGCCTGCATGTTCCGAGCGTGGCGGAGCAAGGCGCCCCGGCGTGGTTCCCGAGAGACGCAGCGAGGCGAGCTCGTCGTCCGTGAAGACGCCCTCGGTATGACCGCCGCAGCATTGACCACCGTTCCAGCGACCGTGCGGTAACGAGTGTCCGCGAGCGCATGTGCCGCACCCGCTCACGCCGGCCAGCGCCGTGGTGAGCTCGACGCGCAGGCGGCGCAGCTCGCGCGCGAGGGCGAGCTCCTCGTCACTCGCCGCGGACGGTGACCGCTGCGCGACGAGCCGACGCCGCACCGCGAACACCTCGTCGGCGCGCGACCTCGGATGACGTAGGCGATCGACGAGGTGATGCGCGGCGATGAGCATGCGTTTCGGACCCGGTGGCTGCGATCCTACTATGGGTCCAGGATGAGCGCGGGGACGTGATCCGGGGGATCGCTCGGCGCCGCTGAGCTGAGCGTGCAGTAGAACGGCCCCGTGACCGGTAAAC
>JAYTOQ010000725.1:0-9337 GCA_043747665.1 Polyangiaceae bacterium
GCGTCCTGCGAGCGCGACCTCGGGGGCTCGCTGCTCGGCGCGCTCGAGCGCGTCCCTCAGCGACAGCGAGAGCGGCGCCTGGGCACGCGCTTCGTTGGGCACCAGCATCGGCGCGAGCAGCACGAGCACCACCAGCAACCACGCGAGGACGCTTCCTCGTTCGACGAGTCTCTTGCACATCGGATCCATCACCTCCTGAAGCAGCAGCGACGCGGAATGACGCGCGCGCCCCTCGGCATGCTCGTCGCGATCCATGTCCCCCGGCTCAGGCGCGCGGAGGTCGGTCGGCGGCGTGGCGATGCTCGCCGGAGGGGCGCAGGCCCCACGGCGTGGTCGAGGAAGAGGCGACGATGACCGGCGGGATTCCTGGGGCGCGCGCGCTCGGCTGGAGCGCGTTGGCGTCACCGTCGGCATCCGCGTCGGCATCCTCCTGATCGTCGTCGGCGGAGCGCGGAGGCTCCACCACGCTGCATTCGCTCCCGTCGTCCCCGTGGTCGCCGTCGTCGTCTTCGATTGCCGTGGGGTCGTGCGCGGTCACGTGCTGGCTCGCGACCCCGGAGAGCGCGAACCCATTCAGCGCGAGCCCATTTGGCGCGAACCCGGAGAGCCCAGACGGCGCCGCGCTCCAGCCGCTTGCCGTCGCCGCGATGAGCAGCGCGAGAGCGACGAGGACGGAATGGAGGGCTTTCTGCATCACGAGTCGGGAGCGCCGCGAACGGCCTCGCGGGGCCTATGATGCCGGCGAAGGTGCAATCCGACAATAGTTTGAGGTCAAACCGCTGTCGAACGTCGCGTTCTGCAAGGGTGCCGCGAAACGCGACGTCCGCTCCGCCGCAGCGAGCCTCAGCCGCCGACGCCGAACTTGAACGGGAAGCCGGCGACGATGGTGGGCGACTCGCTCGAAGGGAAGTGCCAGCCCTTCACTTGTCGAACGACGCAGCCTTCGACGCGCGGGTTTCCGAGGCTGCTTCCGCCGAGCGCGGCGCTCGAGACGCCGCCGCTAGGGTCGATGGTCCACTGGACGGTGACGCCGCCCTTGAGCGACGGGTTGCGCTGGGCTTCGCTCTCGTAGCAAGCGCGCACGGCCCCGAGGTGCGCGAGGACGACGCGACGCACCTGGTCCTCGGAGAGGCCGCCCTTCGATGCGCCGCGGCCGGCGCCAACCGCGACCTTCGACTCGCCGGGGCCGTTGCCGGCTCCGTTGCCGGTGCCGGTACCGCCGCCCGCGCCACCGCGGCCGTTGCCGCCGGTGCCGCGCCCGCCGGGTCCGCCCGTTCCGCTGCCGTAGCCTCCGCCATTGCCGGCGCCGAAGCCGGTGTCGAGCGTGCCGGAGCCGAACGCGACGCCGGCGCCGGTACCGCCGCCGCCCGAGCCCGCGCCCTTGAGGCCCGTACCAGGTCCGCCGCCGAGCACCACCGTGTTCGAGTTGAGCCCGGAGAGCGCGGCCGACACGGTGTTGATCGACTTCAGCGTGTTCTGAATCTCCTTGCCGGTGTCGCCTTCGAGGACCTCGCTGAGGCCGCCGTAGTGCGTGGTCGGCTTGATCTCGCCCGGGAGCTGCGTGTGATCGGCCTTGTCGTTCATGCCGAACTTGCCTTCGTCGCCCTTGATCTTCTTGCCGCCGCCTTGCGCTTTCTTGTCCTGCGCACCGGGGTCCTTCACGCCGGAGCCGCCGCCCTTGTCCTGACCGACGGCGATCGGCTCGGGCGGCGGAGTCTCGACGACCGCGCGCTTCAGGCCGAAGCGCGCCGCGTACTCCTCGGGGTTGGTGAGCTCGAGCGGCTTCGCGAGCTGGTCGGGTGTCATCAGCGTGCGGACGAGACCGAGCATGCCGAGGTGGAGAATGGCGCTGCAGAAGATGGCGAGCATCGTGAGGAGCTCGGGGCCCCTCAGCGAGGTCATGGCGATCGGCTGCGCGGTGTACTGGAAGAAGATCGCGAACTGGCCGTACTGGATGAGGCCGTAGTCGCCCGGCATGACCGGCACCGGCGCACCCGCGCGCGCGATGGCGACGGGATCTTCGCCGCGTCCGCGCAGCGTGAGGAGGCCGCCGACGCAGCCGCGCGTGTCGAGCTCCCAGCCGCCTTGTCCGCCCTTGAGCGGCGTGGGCGACATGTCGATGCCGTCGGGGATCGGAAGATCCGACGCGACCCCGTCACCGAGGACGAACGACTCGCCGCGCGAGAGGGTACGAAGCGCGACCACGGTCGTGCCCCAGACCGCGGCGACGCGGAGGGCATTGGGCGCGAGAGGCTGAGCCTGGGCCATCGTCCATGAGGGTATCAGACTGGACGAAAGTTCCGCCCGACCTGCACACAGCTCATTTCGCGGCGCCGTCGCGCTTCTTCCGCGAATAGGCCAGGAAACCGCCGGCCGCGAGCCCGCCCAGAGCTGCGAGAAGCACCCACCGTGTGCCGAGATCGAGCGCCCCGCGCGCCGCTCCGGCTTTTACGACCGCTCCCGCATCCGCGCCGGCACCCGCGTCCGCGCCTGCGCCCGCGTTCACCGTCTCGCTGCCGCCGTCGGCATACGTGTATATTGCACGTATCTTCCGCAACGTGAACGACGTCGCATCGCCGCCTTCGATCGCCAGGACGTCGTGGACCGCGGCAACACCCACGGCGCTCGCGGTGTCGAATCGAAACGCAGTCCGCGCCACCCGCGGATCTTTGGCGAAAAACTCGATCCGCTGCTTCCGGTCGATGGCATCGAGCGCAGGCACGATCGGAAACGCGACGCCCGCCTCGGCCTGGCCGAGCGACACGTCATCGGCGGTGGACTCGCGGGTGCCCGGGGGAAATGCGTCGACGGGCAGCGCATACAGACGCGACTTCTTCGTGCACGTCTCGAGCAGCGTGTACGAGCGTCCCTGCACGATCACCTCGTAGTCGACGTCGTTCATGCGCGTCTTCCAGCCGGGGTTCAGCGCGAGGTCGACGTCACCCAGCGGCTCGCCTGTCGCAGAGCAAGCGCGCGGCCACACCACCAGCACCTTGCCGGGCGGCGGCGCGTTCGCGATCTCGTACGAGTACGCATTCGTCGCGGAGTCCGCTCTCGCCCGGCCGGCGACGGTCGAGGCCCCGATCGCGAGGAGCGCGGCCGCCATCGCGACCACCCGCGACGACGCAGGCATCATAAGCCGGGCTCGTTGCGCGTCTCGTCGAGCTCACGCATGAAGGTGCGATGCCCGAGGTCCCCGGCCGCGAACTCCGCGCGGACGCGGCGCAGGAAGTAGACGATCTGCGGGCTCTTGAGGCGGCCCTCGACCTCCACCTCGCCGAAGCGGAAGACGCGCGTTCCACCGTCGAGCGTCTTCGACGATTCGACGCCGCCGCCGCCGGCGCCGGCATCGCGGGCGTTGCTCGGGGGCGGTCGCTCGTCCTTCGTGGCCAGCGCGCCGCCGTCCTCGTCGGTCGTCGTCGAAGGCTTCGAGGCTCCGCGGGCCGGAGCGGCAGGACGCTTCGCCGCGGGTGCTGCAGCGGGCGCCGCAGGTCCGGGCTTCCGCTGCTGCGCACCGGCGACGAGCGAGAGCGCGGTGACCGACGCCACGACCACGAACGCGAGCATGCGACGACGACGCGATCTCACTTCTTGCCTCCAGCGGGCGCGGCGGGCGGGGGCGGCGTCGCAGCGGGTACAGCCGGTGCAGTGGCCGGCGGCGTGGTCGGCCCGCTCGGCATCGCCTTCGCGCCGGCGAGCTGACGCTCGGCTTCGGGCCGCGACGGATGGTCCTTCGGGGCATCGTCGAGGAAGCGTTCGAAGTAGGTCTTGGCGTCGGCGGGCTTCTTCAGCGAGTCGGCGTAGAGCACGCCCAGGTTGAAGTTGCCGGCGACGCTGTGGGGATCGCGCTCGAGGACCTTCTCGAGGAGCGTCTTCGACTCGTCGAGCATCTTTGCGTTCTTTCCGTCCGACTCGCCGCGGAGCGCCGCTGCGAGCCCGATCTGCGCCGCGCTCTCGTCCGGCGCCGCCGCGAGGGCGTTCTTGTACTGCTGCGCGGCCTTCGCATACGCACCGGCACGGAGGAGCACTGCGCCCATGTTGAGGCGCGACGTCGTGTCCCGAGGGTCCTCGTCCGCGGCCTTCGAAAACGCCTGAAAAGCAGCGGCGTCGTCACCACCGCCGAGGAACACGAGGCCCTGCACCCGGTGCGCTATCGCGCTCTTCGCGTTGACGTCGAGCGCTTGCTTGACGAGCAGCTGCGCAGTGTCGCGCTCACCCTTGCCGAGATGACAGAGCGCGAGCTCGGCGAGGGCCGTGGCATCACCGGGCTTCCGCACGAGGACCTCGCGCGCGTTCTGGATGGCGCGCTCGTGCTGCCCGGAATCGCGGAGCGCGGCGACGAGCAGAGTGCGCGCCTCGACGGCTCCGGGATGGTCCTTCACGAAATCCTCGAGGCTCGACGCGGCGTCCTTGTTGGAGCCGCGCCGCCTTCGCACCTCGCCCAGCGCGACGGCCACCTCCTCGCGCTCGGGCGCGGTCTTGGCGGCAGCGCGGAGCTGCTCCTCGCTGTTGGCGAGGTCGCCCGCGTTGGCGAGCACGACCCCGAGATCGAAGCGCGCCTCCCAGAGGTTGGGATCGATCGCGATGGCCTCGCGGAGCAGCGCGACGGCGCGCGTCTGCATGCGTGGATCCTTCGCGGCCGTGACGCCCTCGACCATGCGCTGCACGGCGAGCGGGTTGGCGGGGGGGAGGCCCTTCTCGGGGGTCTTCGCTGCGGTGCCTTTGTTTCCGCCTCCGCAGGCGATCGAAGAAGCACCGAGGACCAGAATCGCCCCAATCGAAACCGCGCGAAAGAACGAGAGCGGGAGCGGCAGCGGGAGCGGCAGCGTCACTTGGTGCCCCTCTTCTTCGGCGCCGGCTTCTTCGGGGCATCCGCTGGGTGCGAGGCCGGGGGCGAGGCCGAGGGCGTGGCCGAGGCCGAGGGCGTGGCCAGCGCGGCCTCGTCGTCGGGGACCATCGAGCCGCCAGCGCCACCGGAGGACGTCGTCTTCTTCCCCGGAGCGGACGCAGGTGCGGGAGACGGCGAAGACGAGGGTGAAGGCGTTGCTGCGGGCTTCTCCTTCTTGTCCTCGATGCCCGTCGCCGGCTTGTTCGCGGGCTTCGTCGCGACCGTTCCGAGCGCCGCCTTCTCGCCGCCGCGACGCGGCGAGTCTATGAGCGGCGGCAGCGGCATCGGCCCCTGCGAGCGAATGTCGAAGCCGGTCTCCTTGAACGGCGGATAGAGCTCCGCGTTCAATCGTCCGAGCGCCTCGCGCATCTTCGCCGTCCACTGGTTGTAGATCTGCAGCTCGATGGCCTTCTTCCAGCCGTTCTCGTACGCGTCGAGGCTGCGCTCCTCGATCGGCACGACGAACTCGTCGATCTGCGTCTGGTACGCCTCCTTGTCGGCGTCGGACAGGCCGGAAGGCGGCGGCGCGTCCTTCAGCGACTTGCTGAACGTCTCGTAGGTCCGACCGATCTGGTAGAGCGCCGCCGTCGTCCACTCGGCGACGCCCAGGGAGACGACGTCGAGGAACACCGCCGACGCGCTCTTCAGCAGCTCCGCCTTCTGCTTGAGGCGCCCCGAGAGCTGCTTCACGTCGCCCGAGATCTGGATCTTGTCGAAGCGCTCGAGGACGCGCTCGCCCTCCATGTAGCGCGCATGCGCGGCGGCGTACTTGCCCTCGGGCCCGAGGTCGGCGCGGCGATGCTTGCCGATGTCGACGGCGGCTTTCAGCGCGTCGTCGGCGCCCTTGTCGTCGTTGTTCTTCGCGAGCGCGGTGGCGAGCAGCACCCAGCCCTGGACGCGATGGTCCTGGTTCTTCGAGCGCGCGAGGTAGCGCCGGTAGAGATCGGCGGCCTCCTTGTTGCGGCCCGCGTTCTGGTGCGCCTTGCCCATCTGGAAGACCACCTCGTCGGCGTCGGCGGTGGTGCCGTACTGCGCGAGGAAGCGGTTGCCGTTGGCGATGGCCTTGTCGTGCTCGCCGGTCGCGACGCGCAAGACCACCGCATTGTAGGCGGCGTCCTTGGCGTGCTCGTACTTCTGGTAGTTCGGATGATCGCGATCGGCGAGGCCCGCGATGGCCTCGTGGAACTCCGCGGACTCGGCGAAGAGGCCCATCGACTGGAAGGTGGCCGCCGCGATCCACGCTCCGTGCGGCGACTCGGGCTTGGTCGCGTACGCCTTGCCGGTGACGAGCTTCGCGCCTTCCTTCAGGGCCTCGGTGTCGCCGGCCTTCTGCGCCTCGAGCTCGGCGTTGACGCACGCCTGCGCGGCGCGCGGGTCGTTCGGGAACTCCTTCGCCGCGCGAAGGTAAGCGCGCGCCGCGTCGCCGTGCTCGCCGGCTGCCGCCTTCTGCTCGCCCTGCTTGAAGACCGCCTGGACGATGAGCGTGTCGAGCTTCTTCTGGTTCGCGTCGCTCGCGAACGCCGGCGCGCTCTTGAGGCGCCGCGCCCAGGTCTCGATGTTCTCGTAGTTCTTGGCGCGGTTGAACGAGTCGAGGATCAGCTCGCCGGCCGCGAGCGCGTACTGGCTGCGAGGGAACTTCTCGAGGAGCGACCCCCAGATCTTCACCGCCGAGTCGTAGACGCCGTAGTCGTAGTACTGGCGCCCTTGCCGGAAGAAGAGCTCGGGAAGCGCGGGGTCGGTCGGATAGAGCTGCGCGTAGAGCTCGAGGGCCTCCGCGAACTTCTTGTCAGCCTCGGTCTCCTGGAACGCGCTGCCTCCCTCACCTACGCGCTGCTTCCTCCGCCCCTCGAGCTCGCCGAAGCGCACCTTCTCGAGGGCGGCGATGGCATTGTAGATGGCGTCGTGACGCTGCGTCTTGAGCGGCTCGGCGAGCGGTGCAAGAGCCTCGTCCTTGGGCATGGCGCGCGCCGCGGCCATGTACTCGGTCGCCGCGGCGTTGCCCTTGTCGAGGTGATGGAAGTAGATCTCGCCCAGATAATAATGAATCTGGTACGCGCCTTTTTCAGTATCAAACTTGGATAGATAAACCGAATAGAGGCCGGCCGCGCCCTCGAACTCGGCGCGGCTGGTCTTGTCCTTCTGCGCCTTCGCGTGGAGCTGGAGGGCGTGCTCCTTGAGCTGCTTCTCGATGTCGGCGCTGGTCCGCGCCACCACCGCGGGATCGCCCTGCGTCTTCGCCCAGGCGGAGCCCGCGGTATAGCCGGTGACGGCGCGCTCGTAGGTGACGCGCAGCTTCGGCCAGTCCTCGATGGCGTTGTAGCCCTGCGCGATCTGCGCGACCCAGCCGCCGGCGTCCGAGCTCGCGGGCTCGAGCTTCAGAAGCAGCTCGTAGGCCTCGATTCCTCGGTCATAATGGGCCTGGTCGTAGAACTGCACCGCGAGCGCGCGGACCACCTTGCCGGCGAAGCGGTCGCCGCCGATCTTCGTCAGGAAGCCGTAAACGTCCTGCGCGGTGTTCTTCTCGTCCTCGGTGAAGACCTCGACGAGGTACTTGAGGGCCTCGGCCTGGAGCTCGTCGAGCTGCTTCCGCTGCGCGGCGTTGCCCTTGGCGGCGCCGGACGACGTATCGGTGACCTCGAAGACGCTGACGAAGCGCTTGGCCGCCTCCTCGCTACGGCCGAGGCGCCACATGCACCAGGCACTCTTGAACAGGGCCAGCCCGTAGAGCTCGCTGTTCTTGTATTTCAGTACTTCTTCGTATTCGACCAGCGCTGCCTGGTAATCGTATTTGCCATTGAACAACGCCTCGGCGCGCGCCATGTGGGCGTCGGCGACGAAGCGCGAGCGCGGAAAGTCCTTGAGGATACGATTGAAGCGATCGAGGGCCTCGTCCTGCTTGCCCTGCTCGTAGGCGAGGAAGCCGTCGATGTAGAGCGCGAGGTCGTACTGGTTGAACCAGGGGTAGTCCTTCAGCACACGCGCGAAGAGATCGCGAGAGGGCTGGAAGTTTGGGTCGATGCTGGGGCCGCGCTGGTCCACGGGCTTCGCTTCCCACGCCTTGAACCGCTCGACGAACTGCTCGCGTTCGAGCTCCCACTTCAGCTCGCCGAGCCGCAGCAGCGCCTCCGGCATCTCGCGAGCCTCGCGCGGCGTCTCCACGACGAAGGTGCCGAGCAGACCGATGGCCTCCCCGCGCAACGACTTGATCTGCGTGACGTCGCGGTCGATGCGCGCCTCGAGCTGCTTCTCGAGCTGCTTCCGGAGCGCGTCGGGGAGCTTCGGTCCGTTGACCGCGGGGCGTCCGCCCGGTCCGGTGAGCGTCGCGGAGCCCGAGCCGGCTCCGCCCGCGCGTTGCTTGGCGCCCGGCTTCGCGGTGGGCTTCGCGACGATGGCGGTCTCGCTCGCGGCGCGCACGGTCGACGTCGTGGGCGTGGTCGCCGGCGTCGTGTTCAGGACCGAGGGGTCGGCGGCCGGCTTGCTCCGGTCGTTCGGCGCAGCATGCGCGTGCACGACCGCGCACGCGAGCGCGGCGGCCCAGGCAGAAGCGAGCGAGCGAGCGCGTGTGCCCACGTCACGATGATACACGAAGGCCCCCTGTCCTCGACGCGCTCAGTGCGTGTCGAGGCCGCGCCACGGCTTCGGGATGAGCACCCAGTGGCCGTTGAGGAAAACGAGCCCGTCGAAGGTGTTTCCGTCGGTCTTGCCGGGCTCGACGAAGCGGAACGCGTAGATGGTCGCCGTGCCGACGAGGTGCAATGCGACGATCCCGTACGGGGTCGGGAGCGCCTTCGACTTCTCGTTCTTGGCCTTGATGTCGGCGACCGTCGCCGAGGCCATCTGCACCTCGGTCTGTCCCGGTCGCGCGCTGACGACGAAGGTGCCCTTGTCCCACTCGGGCGAGTAGACGCGATCGATCTTGGCGGCGGTGGTGGCGTCGAAGAGGGACCTGTAGTCGGCGGTGGTCGGGCGGAGCTCTCGCGTCAGCGCGGCGGCATCGACGTCGGGCTTCGCGAATTCGGAGACGAGCGATTTCGCGCCGGCTGCCGTGTTGGGGAAGGACTTGAGGTCGGGCGGCGGCGACGGAGGGGATGCGGAAGCGGAAGCGGAAGCGGATGCGGACGCGGACGCGGAAGCGGATGCCGATGCCGATGCGGGAGGAGGCGGGAGCGGGGGCGGTTGGTCGTCTGGCTTCTTCGAGCACGCGGCCAGAGCGAGCGCGAGCGTCAGGAGAAGCGAGAGCGGGCGCGCCATGTCAGCCGCCGCTGCCGCCCGAGTCGCCGTCGTCACTGTTCCACCAGATCCAGCCCACCACCACGCAGACGACGAAGATGACGACCACGGCGATGAGCAAGCCGCCGATGGAAGAGCCGTGGTGGCCGCCGGCGGCGAAGGACGACGTCACTTGAGGCCTTCGGAGCCCACGAACTCGTCCGGCCAGTCGTCGCCTTC
>JAYTOQ010000726.1:0-4464 GCA_043747665.1 Polyangiaceae bacterium
ACGTCCTCGTTCGACGAGCTCCATCGCGAGATCACCCGCGGCCTCGCGACCGTCGAGACCTCGTACACGGGCGGCACGCTCAAGTGGATGGGCGTCTGCGCGCCGTGGGTGCTCCGCGATCCCCATCGCGACGCCATGCACGCCATCCAGGCGATGTCGCCGGACGAGATCGCCGAGCTGGTCGCGCTCGGCGACGACCCCGCCGCGAGCCCGAGCGCGAGCGCGAGCGCAAGCGCGCGCGGTATCGACGCCAACGATCCCGACCTCACCTTCGGCGACGAGACCGATCGCCCCTTCACCAACGCGCAGACGCGATTCCTCGAGCAGCGCCACGGCGTCTATTTTCCGTGGAAGGTCTGCTACCACCTCCTCGAGAACGATCGCTGGGAGGACAAGCACTCCGGCGCCGGCAAGGACTTCGGAGAGGAGGCGCGCGCCGTCTTCCCGAAGACGGTCGCCTTCGTCGAGTCGCTGCCGATGCTCGAGCTGGGACGCGTCGTGATCTTCGGCCTCCTCCCCAACGACCACGCGCCCGCGCACCGCGACAGCGAGCCCGGCAAGGCGCTCGCTGTCGCGCAGTCGATCAGCTTCGAGCCGAGCCGCGGCGCGACCGGCAGCGCGGGTCGCCAGAAGCGGTTCTATGTCGCGTCGCCGGACGGCTCGACGGAGCTGCCGATCGACGCGCCCATCTACTGGTTCAACGACATGGACTGGCACGGGGTCCACGCCGATCCGTGGTTCCGCTACTCGGTCCGCGTCGACGGCGTCTTCGAGGCCGGATTCCTCGACCGCATTCGCCGCGCGTCCCGCCAGCGCTGAGCCCTTCAGGCACCGTATGCGCACACGCCCCCTCACCCGGCATCGGCGACCTGCTCGCGAGACCCGCGCGAAACGTCCATCCTCCGGCGGCGTGATACGCTTTCTCACAGGCTTGCCATGGCGTCGGGCGATAGAGAGATGGCCGATCAAGGGCCGGCGGAGAGCGCCAGCGACTCGCGCCGCGATCCGCTCGTCGGCAGCCTCGTCAACGGCAAGTACCGCGTGCTGTCCGCCATCGCGCGCGGCGGCATGGGCCGCATCTACTACGCGACCCAGGTGCCCCTCGAGCGTCCCGTCGCGCTGAAGGTGGTGCAGGGCGACGGCGACCACGAGCACGAGTCGCAGTTCCTGAAGCGCTTCCTCCAGGAGGCAAGCATCCTCGCGAAGCTCCAGCACCCGAACGTGGTGACGCTCTTCGACTACGGGCAGATCGAGGGCTCGCACGTCGAGCAGTATTTCATCGCGATGGAGTTCCTCGCGGGCGAGACGCTGCAACACCGCTTCAAGACGCGCGGCAGGCTCACGATTCCCGAGACGCTCATCCTCGCCCGCCAGATCGGACGCGGGCTCCGCGAGGCCCACAAGCGCGGCATCGTGCATCGCGACCTCAAGCCGTCGAACATCATCCTCGTGCCCGAGGGCGACGGCAGCGAGATCGTGAAGCTCGTCGACTTCGGCATCGGCAAGGTCCTGGGGCGTCCGGGGGACGCGCAGGATCTCACCCAGGACGGCGTCTTCGTCGGTACGCCGCGCTACATGGCCCCCGAGCAGTTCGAGGGCAACGCATTCCCGGCGAGCGACTATTACGCGCTCGGCACCATCCTCTTCCAGGCGGTCGCCGGTCGTCTCCCCTTCGTTGGCTCGACGATGTCGGAGTTCATGGTGGCGAAGCTCGCGCGGAGCGTGCCCACCATCCGCGAGGTCGCGCCCGACGCGCAGGTGCCGGACAGCCTCGAGGCGCTCGTCCAGCATCTTCTCGCGCGTCACCCCAACGAACGCCCCACGCTCGAGCAGCTCCAAGCGCACCTCATGGCCTGCGAAGAGGAGGTCTTCGGAACCCCGCACAGCATGCGCCGCGGCAACTCCAGCGGTCCGCATGCGTTCGCCTCCACCGGCAGCGGCCCTTACAGCATGAGCGGCGCCGGCAGCGGCCAGCTCCCGCCCATCACCGGCTCCGGTCCGATCGCGCACGTCACCGGCTCGGTGCCTCACGTGCACGGCGCGCAGGCCTCGATGGAGATGCGTCCGAGCGGCTATCACGGTGAGCCGATCCGCGTTCCGCTGACCGTGATTCAGCCGATCCCGGGCTACGCGCAGATGACGCCGCGCCCGATGGCCGCGCCGGCGTTCCCACCGGAGGCTGCGCGTGCGTCGCGCGCGCCGCTCGTCCTCGGCCTCCTCGTCGTGGCGATACTCGGCGTCGGCGCCGGCATCTACTGGAAGACCACGCGGCCGCACGGCGGGGATGCCTCGCTCACGTCGAGCAGCGCCGTCGGGTCTCCTGGCACCGGCGCGGCCGGCAACGGCGACCCCGCTGCGTCGGCGGCGTTCACGCTGACCATCGACTCCGCTCCGGCCGGCGCGACGGTGAGCGAAGGCGAAAACCTCCTCGGCGAGACACCGGTCAAGATCGCCATCGACCGCGCGAGCGTATCGACGACACCGCGCACCTTCGTCATCACGAAAGACGGCTTCGTTCCGTCGCGCCTCGTGCAGGGCCCTTCGGCGGACAGCGTTCGCTCGGTCGTCTCGCTGGCGCCGGCGGCAGGCACGACTGCCGTCGACCCTGCGCCGTCCGCGAAGGTCAAGCCGACGGGGACGGCAAAGCCCGTCGCGCAGGGCACGGGGGCCTCGACGGCCAAGCCCACGGTGACGGCCGCGACGACCGCGACGCAGCCTGGCCTCGACATTCGCCTGAAGCGCTGAGTCCACGCCGCTTGCGGTCGATGCCTCCCCCACCGTAACCTCCCGGCCGGTCCAGAAATGCGACGGAAACGCCCCTCTGGTCGCGTCGCGCGCGCGGCGGTCTGCCTCGCGGTCCTGCTCGCGTTCGTCTTCACGCTGACGGCGGCGCCGGGCTCTGCGCGCGCCGACGACGTCGCCGACGAGGCCGATCACCTCTTCACGCTCGGCGCAGAGGCTTACGGCGAGAAGGACTACAAGCAGGCGCTCGCGCACTTCCTCGCGTCGAACCGGCTCGTCCGCAACCGCAACGTGATGTTCAACATCGCGCGGACCTACGAGCACCTGCGTCAGTTCGCCGACGGCTACCGCTACTACCAGCGCGCGCTCGACGGCGAGACCGACGCGTCGGTGAAGGCGCGCATCCGCGAGTCGCTGCTCCGGATCGGGCCGAGCATCGCGCTCCTCAAGGTGGAGACCGAGCCGCCGGGCGCGCTCGTCTACTTGAACCGCAAGGATCTCGGCGATCGCGGGACCACGCCGCAGACCCTCGCGCTCGTGCCGGGTGTGTACACCGTCATCGCCGAGCTCCAGGGCTATGACGAGGCCACGTCGCCCCCGGTCGACGTGCGCATCGGCACCGAGAAGACGGTGACGCTGAAGCTCACGCGCGTCGTCGGCACCGTCCGCGTGACGGGCGCGGACGGCGCGACCATTCGCATCGACGCGGACGACGCGCCGGTGGTCTGCTCGGCGCCCTGCGACGTGCCGGCCACGCCCGGCCAGCACACGCTGGTCTTCGCGAAGCCCGGGTCGCGCACCACCCGCCTCGGCGTGCAGGTGAAGGCGAATGCCGTCACCTCGCTGCGCGCCGAGCTCGAGCCCGAGACCGGCTCGCTCGTCGTCAACTCCGACGAGCGCGACGCGGTCATCGAGATCGACGGCAAGACCCAGGGCTTCACGCCCACCGTCCTCGCCGTTCCCGTCGGCGTTCACGACGTGCGCGTCACGCTGCGCGGCTTCAAGCCCGTCGAACGTCGCGTGGAGATGAAGGCCAACGCGCAGACCACGCTCGATCTCCAGCTCGTCGGCAACGACTCGGTCGAAGCCGCATCGCGCGTCGCAGAGTCGATCGAGGACGCTCCCGCGTCCGTCACGGTGATCCCGTCGCCCGAGCTCCGGGCCATGCGCTACCCCACCGTCGCCGAGGCGATGCGCGGCGTGCGCGGCGTCTTCGTCTCCGACGATCGCGGGTACAAGTCGGTGGGCTTTCGCGGCTTCGGGCGCCCGGGCGACTACGGCAACCGCGTCCTCGTGCTCATCGACGGCATGCCGACCAACGACAACTGGCTCTGGTCGTCGTACGTCGGCTACGACCTCCGAACCGATCTCGAGGACGTCGAGCGCATCGAGGTGGTCCGCGGCCCCGGGTCGATCCTCTACGGCACCGGCGCGTTCTCCGGCGTCATCAACCTCGTCATGGCCGGAAACGACACGCCGGACGGCCGCGAGGTCGGGGTCTCCGTGGCGGACGACGGCGTCGCGCGCGCCCGCGCTCGCATCACGCAGCACTTCACGAAGGACTCCGGGGTCTGGACCTCTGTCGCCTTCGGACACAGCGCCGGCCGTGACCTCTACGTGCCCGAGTACGTGCCCGACGGACCCGCGTCGGTGAACGGCACGGCACGCGGCGTCGACGGAATGCAGGTCGGCACGGTGTCCGGCCGCATCTGGTGGAAGTCG
>JAYTOQ010000727.1:0-1921 GCA_043747665.1 Polyangiaceae bacterium
GCGGCGATCGATGCGCGCGCTCTGCGTGCGCTCCACCCGGAAGCGCTGGAGCAGCATCGCGAGCGCGATCTTGATCTCCATCATCGCGAAGGCGGCGCCGATGCACATGCGCGGCCCGGCGCTGAACGGGTTGTACTCGTAGATCGACGGCTTGATCTTCGACCAGCGCCTGGGGTCGAAGCGATTGGGCTCCGGGAAGAGCGCCGGGTCGTGATGCATGTGGAAGATGCTGAGGAACAGCTCGGTGTTAGCCGGCAGGAAGTGTCCGCCCAGCTCGTGGTCCTCGGCGACGACGCGCGGATGGAGCGGCACCGGCGGCAGCACGCGCATGCTCTCCTTCACGACGGCGTCGAGGAGCGGGAGCTTGGAGAGCTGCTCGACGGTGGGCGGATCGCCGTGGAGCACGCTGGCGAGCTCGTCGCACAGGTCGTTCGTGATCTCGGGGTGCTCGCCGAGGAGGAAGAGCGTCCACGCGAGCGCGTTGGTGCTCGTCTCGTGACCGGCGGCGAAGATGACACCGGTGTGGCCGACGAGCTCGTCCTCGTCGAGCGCGCTGCCGTCCTCGTCGCGCGCGGCGATGAGCATCGAGAGCATGTCGGCAGCGACGGGGGCGTCAGGAGCGCGATTGGCGACGCTGACCCGCTTTTCCTGGAGGATCCCCGCGGTCTCGTCGTCGATGCGGCGCGTCAGATCGAGCCAGCGATGGTAGGGGGTGCCCTTCACGTCGAGTCGAAGCAGCATTGCCGGCGAGAACATCGTGACGAGCCACTGCTGCATCATGCGCGCGAGGTTGACGCCGCGTTCGCCGGCGTCCTCGCCGAAGAGCGTCTTCGTCGCGATCCGGAGCGTGAGCTCGGTCAGGTCCTCGTGGACGTCGCGCTCCTCGCCGATCTTCCACTCGTCGAGCACGCGTGACGTGAGCGCCACCATGTCGTCGCGATACGCGTCGATGCGCGTCTTGTTGAACGCGGGCTGGAGCAGCCGGCGATGGCGGCGGTGCTCGTCGCCGTTGACGTGGAACAGGCCGGTGAGCGTGCGCTGGATGGGACGGAGGCGCTCGGCGCTGGGACGCCCGCGGCGCCCGCCTTGCGCCTCGGCGCGAGCCATGGCGGTCTCGTCCGCGAAGAACGTCCCGGGGAGCGCGTACATCCTGTAGCGCTCGTGTGCGGTGAGGATTTCGCGGTTGAGCGCGGGACCGTTCACGGCGACGACGAAGCGTCCGCCGGGGCTCATGATGCGCGCCGGCGCGCGGACGATCGAGGCGAGGGGCCCGTACTTCGCGAAGAGCTTACCGACGGTGTGGATGGGGTCGCGGCCGAAGCGGAGGAGCTGCGGGAGCGCGCCGAGGAGCAGCGTCGGCTCGGGACCCGGCGCCGTCGGCGCTCGGTCACGAGCGCGCGACGACGAGCGGGCAGGCGATGGCGGATCGGCGCGCGTCCCGAACACGCAGTCAGCGTAGCAGGCCGGGGGCAATAGCCGCGTGCTGGCTCGTGGGCCAGTAGACGCGGCGAGTGGCGGGTCCGGGTAGCCGCCTCGGCGGCCCTAACCGTCGATCTCGCGTCGAAATTTCCTCGCGGCGGCTCGCTGCCACGCGCCGGCAGCGGCCATTCCGAGCCCGGTCACGGCCATCGTCCCGCCGTCGATGAACCGCAACTCGAGGTGGAGGATGAGAGAGGCGACACCCACAGCGAAGCCCGCCGCGCCGAGCCCAACCAGCGCATTCCCTGTCGCTCTATGCTGACCGGCGGGATCGTCCGTGGCGCGCGCGCTCACGCGATGCCCGCCGTGGGTGCGACACTGTCGACGCTTTCGCCGGAGGCGCGCATCTTGGCGCGTGCGATGGCGTAAATCATGATCCCGTAGCCGCACTTGGCCGCGATATCCGCGAAGCTGTACCCGATCTGGACACCGACGAGCGCCC
>JAYTOQ010000728.1:0-2831 GCA_043747665.1 Polyangiaceae bacterium
GCCCCTGAATGATGGTTCGCTTGCTGTCGAAGTAGTTGGCGAGCGCGATCATGCGCACGAGCTCGTGCGGCGGCTCCTTCGTCTCGAGCGTTGGGTACCCGCCGCCGTCCACGCCGCGATGGTGCTCGAAGGCCGCCGCGATCCACAGGGGCGAGCAGCCTGCACCCAGCAACATCGCTGCGCCCGCGAACGTGTGATTGCGGAAGACCGGGCGCGAACGCTCTTCGAGGAGCGGCTCCGGCACACCACGCAGGTCGTCGGGGAGGAAGAGGTGACCGATATCGTGGACGATCGCCGCGGCCGTCGCATCGATACACATGCGCTGCGGATAACCGGCGTCGACGGCGAGCGCCGCCGTCATGACCGCGACGTTCGAGGCGTGCGTCGCCTCGTCCTCCATGCTTCGCGTCCACGATCGCTGTGAAATCATCGCTGACCGTGACACGACCGACAGGACGATTTGATTCGCGACCGCCAGGATGCCGAGCTTGTCGATGGGCGAATCGCTGGCCAGCGAGCGCGCCACGCCCACGAGCGCATCGTGGACGGGCGGCACGAAGAACGCGGTGGTGGTGCCGGAGCCCGCCGCCGAATCGCCGGCGCGAACGACGAAGCGCAGCAGCACGTGCATGAGGTGCGCCTGCGTCTGCTCGCGTACGCGCCCCTTCACGTCGGCGGGGAGAGCGAGGGCCATGCCCAGCGCGCCGCACTCCACGCGGGTCATCCCGCGCTGAAAGACCATGCACTCGATCTCGTGGCGCACCATCGCGTCTGCAAGCGAGTGAAGCCGCGCGCGCAGATCGGGCAGCGGTCGCTCGCAGACGATGAACTCGCCGTCGACGAGCGCCACGACGAAATCGGGAATGACCTCCAGGACGCGCGTGAGCCCCGCGGTGGCGTTGTCGTCCGCCTGGGCGATCGCGGGGTGCCCCTCGGTGTAGTGCGAGCGCACCGTGATCATGTTGCCGAGCGCATGGAGCACGTCCATGACCGCGCCCCAATCGCCGCCCTTCGGCGCGCGCACCTCGTTCACGCCACCACCGCTGCCGCCGCTCGTTCGCAGGCCTTGCGCACGCGCCAGGCCGGGGATTTCAGGCCTTCCGCGAAGTAACCCGGCGCGAGCGGCGCAGGCGACTGGCGAAGCGCGAACGCCGCATCGTCGCGCAGCACGCCGGCATCGAGGAGACCGCGCGGCTGGAGGATGCCGAAGAGCGCGGTGGCCGCGGCATCGAGCGCCGAGCGACCGAGCGCCTCGACGACGCGCTTGCGGACGTCCTCCGGGTAGTCGTCGCCGAGCGCGAGGCGCTCCAGGCGCGCGATGGCCTCCGGTGTCAGGAGCTCCCCGCGCAGCATGACGCCGGCGTGCTGGCGGATCTCCGGAGATGGATCGGTGAGGAACGCGGAGACGAAATCCATGGTGGTGCCGTCGGCGGGCAGCATGCGCAGGACGCGGAGCACCTCGAGGCGCACCTTCTCGTTCTGGTGGCTCGCCACGGGCAAGAGGTCACGGGCCAGCCCTCCGACGCGCGGCAAGATCACGAGCGCGTTGCGCACGACGAACCAGCTGTCCGCGTGGAGCTTCTGGCGGATGAGCGGCAAGAGGCCTGGCCCCGCCGACGACAGCGCTTCGAGGAGGATCCGCCTCATTTTTCGGCTCTCCGAGAGCTCGAGCTGTTCGAGCACCACGGCGGGCGCGAGCGCCGTGAGGAGCCGCACGGTCTGGCCCACGTCGTCGAGATTCGCGTCCTCGACGCTCCCGCTGGTGGCGTCGACATCGGCGAGGAGCTGCGACGCCACCATCGGTGACACCACGGCGCGCAGCGTCGAACGCGCGAGCGGCTGAGTCTCGGGGCGGCCGATGGAGCGCAGCCCATCGAGGATCCCGAGCACTCCATGGGTCGAGCCGGCGCGCGCGAGCGTCACGGCAGTCTGCGGGAGCTTCGCGCACAGCTGTTCGAAGCGACGCGTGCGCGAGGCCATCTTCACGAGCTCGCTCATCACGCGGCGCTGATCGACGGCGTGCCCCCGGTCGGCGCCCAGGGACGGCGAGGACGGCGAGGACGGCGAGGACGATGGCGCTGCCGACGCGAACGCGCCGCGTCCGACGAGCACGCGCATCGCATGATCCGACAGGCACTCGCGCTCGCGCCAGTACGAGCCGAAGTCGCCGCTGGTCATCGCGCAGGCCGTGACGAGATCGGCAGCGCTCGCGTCGTCGGAGGGCAGATCGTAGAAGTGAAGCGCGACGTATCGCAACGTGGAGAGTCTTCGTCCGTCGTGCGCGGATGCCACGGAGAGCGCGTAGAGCGATGCGTCGAGGTCGGAGGCATGCGCGCGAAAAGACGCGAGCACGATACGCGCGAGCTCCGGCTCGCTCAGCGCGTCGAAGGCCCACGTGAGCGCATCGCGAAAATCTCCGACCAGCGTTGGCAGCCCGAGGAGCAATCGATCGTGCGAAGGCGGCGAGAGCGCCATCATGATGACGAGCAGCTTCGGCGAGAAGAGCTCGCCGGTGCGCTGCTCTTCCTCGCGTACCATCATGCAGAGACCGGCGAATGCCTCGGCGACGCCGAGCTGATCCTCCTCGAGGATCGTGACCGCCATCTCCGCGTGCTCGAGGAGCTCGACGAGGTCCTCGCCGGAGAGTCCCTGCAACGAGCGCTGCGCGACGAGCTGCCGGATGACATCGGCGAAGCGAGTGCGGAGGCGCGCGCGGATCCGTTGCGCGGCGCGCTCGTCGTTGGAGATGTCGTGCGCGATCTCCTCGACCTGGATGCGACCGACGCCACGCTCGGTGAAGAGCCTGCGAATGCCGCCGCGGTCGAAGGTGG
>JAYTOQ010000729.1:0-11919 GCA_043747665.1 Polyangiaceae bacterium
GAGATCCACCGCCGCCAGATTGCGGAACGACCGCACTTGCAGGCTGGCTACATGGAGCGGTCGCACGCGAAAGAATCGGCGAAGGGGGGCGCGAAGGGAGCGCGACTGAAGCGCGACTGAAGCGCGAAGACGCGCTCAGATGCGCATTGGCATCACGACCGCGAGGAACTGGCGGTCGGACTTTGTCGTGGCGCCTGCGGGGCGCAAGACGGCGGGATCGAGCTCGCCGGAGAGGCTCACTTCGATCTCCTCGTCGCTGATCGAGGCGAGGACGTCGAGGAAGTACTTGGCGTTGAAGCCGATGCTCATGTTGGGGCCGGCGTACTCGACGGGGATCTCGTCGAAGCCGTCGCCGCTCTCGGGCGACTCGCTGGTGATGCGCATCGAGCCCTTCGTGAGCGTCAGCTTGACCCCTCCGGTGCGTTCGCTCGCCGCGACGCTGACAGCCTTCAGCGCATCGGCGAAGGCGACACGGGGCGCCCTGACGGTCTTGTCGGCCCCTTGCGGGATGACCTGCGAGTACGGCGGGAACTGCGCGTCGACCAGCTTCACGCTGAACGTCATGCCCGCGCCCTGGAAGAAAGCGCTCGAGCCGCTCTGCGTGATCAGGAGCTCCGGCTTCTTCTTTTCGCCTTCGGCGTTGGTGACGGGTCCCTCGGCGAGCATCTCGTCGCAGAGCCGGCGCAGCTCGTGGATGGCCTTCAGCGGGATCAGCATCGTCGCCGACGCCTGACGTCCCGTGACCTTCACATCGACTTTCGACAGGCGGTGGCCGTCCGTCGTGACCATGCGAACGGTGTCACCTTCCCACTCGAACAGCGCCGAGTTCAGGTGGGCGCGCGTCTCGTCGGTCGAGATCGAGAAATGCGTTTTCTGGATTAACTCGGACAGCACGTCGACGTCGAGGGCCAGCGTGGGCGAGCCTTCGGCCGGCTGCGGGAGCGGCGGGAAGTCATCGCCCGGCATCCCGCGGAGCGTGTACCGGCGCGCGCTGCCGCTGGCCTTGAGCGTCGTGGTCGCGTTGTCCTGCGTCGCGATGACCACCGGACCGTCCGGCATCATTTTCACGCGCTCGAAGAGATCCTTCGCCGACACGGCGACGCTTCCGGGCTTGCTCACCTCGGCCGGAACCCGGCCCAGGAGCGACAGATACAGGTCCGTGGCCGCGAGCCGCATGCCGTTCTGGCCGTCGACCGCGAGCAGCACGTTGGCCAGCACCGGCATCGTGCTCTTGCGCTCCGCCACGCCTTGCATGCGCGCGACGATCTTCAGCAAATCCTTCTTCGCGACCGTCAGCTCCATGTCGTCTCTCCGAGCTCCGAACGGCAGACGAAGTGCACGGGTTCCACTCCGGGGTCAAGGGGCAGGGCAGCCTGCCGGCGTCCTGGCCTCGGCGCGCGTCTCCGAACGCTCGCGATCACCGCTCGGCCTCTCCGTTCGGATGGAGAGAGAGAGGTATTTAAATTAAATAGTCGTAGTACTAGGGCCTGTGGATTCTCGGGATAACCCGAAAACGTAAGCAATCTCATTGGGTTGATCCATGCTCGCGCTGTGGGGGCGAGGTGTCTCAACCTACGGCGGGACAGTGGATGCGTTTGTCCCACCTGGTCTCCCCAGCGTGCACACCCCCGCCTCCCCATGGGTTTGAGGCATCTTGCCCCCAATCCCGACCGGGATGGGGCGCCGCGCTACGCAGGGCGGGGTTTCTTGCGCGCGGGGTTCTCGCGCGGCGTCTCGGCGGCGAAGGTCCGGGCGAGCTCGTCGATCAGCTCTCGCCGGGCGCGTTCGTAGGTCTTCGGACCGATGCTGCCGTCGCGGTGGCTCACCTCCAGGCCCTCCAGCGCCGCGAGGAGCGACTCCCGCTCGCGTTTGGTGTTCCGCGGCGGTGGCTTGCGCACGCCGAAGACGAGCCCCGTGGCGAGGCCGCCAAGCGCCAGCATCGTCGCGATGATCTTGCCGGGCCCCTCGGTGGGGAGGCCCTTGATGGTGACGCGCAGGCTCTTCACCGGCGGGTCGTCGCGCTTCAGCTGCTTCTCTGTGACGAGCGCGCGCTGACCCATGCCGTCGGTGGAGGTCTTCGTCGGCTCGAAGCCGTCGACCTCCATGCCCATACCCTTCGACGCCGGGGCGATGACCCGGGCCGCCGCGAGGTGAGGCGGCATCCCCACGTCGAACTTCGCTTCCGCCTCGCCGCTGTACGGCACCTGCCACTTGAACTCGATGACGTGCTGGCCGGGCGCGAATGTCCCGTGCAACTTGATGCCCTTCTTCGCGATGGCGTCGGCGCCGACGTCGGTCATGCCCTGCTGCGTGGCGAACGCCGTGTAGTTCTCGGGGAGCGCGATGACGAGGTCGTTCGGCGGAACCCAGGCGTTTCGCCCGAAGTTGTAGATCTTCAGCGCCTGCTGGATCTGGATGCGGTCGTCCTTCACCTCGGCGTAGATCATCGATTGCGTGACCACGAGGGTCTGCTCGAGATCGCTCGTGACGGGATAGACGTGGAGCAGCGCGCGGATACCGCTCTTCAGACCGAGCTGGAAGGGCGTGACCGAGAACGTCGCGCCGTCCTTGAGGACCATCGGCCGATAGGCGACGCCGCTGCCGGTATCGAGGTCCTTGAACCGCGCGGTGCCGATGTCGTCGGTGACGGCGGTGACGCGCTTGCGGCTCTCGCCCTTCGCCACCGAGTTGTAGATGATCCCGAGCGTCACTTCGGTCTTGCCCAGCGGCTTGCCGGTGGGATCGGCGATGTGCACCTCGACGGCGCCATTCGGGATCGAGGGGTCCTCCACAGCGCCGTCCTCGGGCGCGTCTCCCTGACCTCCCTGACCTCCCTGACCTCCCTGTCCTCCTTGACCTCCCTGACCTCCCTGTCCGCCGCCGTGCGGGCCTTCGTCGGCCGCCTCGCCGTCGTTTGCGACCGTGGGATGCCCTGCAGGCATCGGCGCCGCCGGATCGACGGGCCCGGGGGCGTGACCGGTGCCTGCCGAGGTGGCCGGCGCAGCTGCGGCGACGGACGCTGCGGCGGCTGTTTTCGCGGCTCGTCCGGCGTCGAGACCTCGTCCGGCGTCCTGCGCGAGCGCGTCGGTCGTGACGGTCGTCACGAGAAGCGTCGCGAGGGCGAGGCCTCCGAGCGCTGCGAGAAGCTCACGCTTCATAGGAGGTCTCCTTCGCGGTCTTCGCGAGCGAGGCGAGCGAGGCGCCGCACGTTTTGCAAAAGCTCGCGTCGACCTCGTTCGACGTCGAGCACTTCGGGCACGCCACGCGCGTAGGCGCGGTCTCCGCCTTTTCCTCGACGACAGCCTTGGCTACCTCCGGCTCGCGGACCTCCGCGGCGTCTTCATCGTGGTCATCGTCATCTGCATCGTCGGCGGGCGGGGGCGCGCGGTGGCCCTCCTCGATGAGCCCCGACTTGGCGCTCGCGAGATAGACGCGCGCGGCGTCCTCCGCCTTCTTGCGATGCGGCTCGAGCGACGCGTCGATGCGCGCGAGCACGTCCTTCAGCTCTCCGCGATACGTCTGAGAGAGCTGCTCGTGGTCCTCCTCCTCGAGCTTGCCGAGGGCGCGCTCGTTGTCGAGGTCCTTGAGCGCGCGGAGCAGCATCTTCTTCCGCGACGCGAACGCATCGACGGCGTGCGCTGACGCGTCCAGCGCCTCGAGCTCGGGAGAGAGCGGAGCGTCGCCGCTGAGGATGCGCAGGCTCGCCCAGAAGAGCCCGATCACGCCGAGCAACATGCCCGCCGCGAGCACCAGGATAGCCATGGGCGCGCCGATCGTGACGCCCATCACTGCCGCGAGCGTGACCGTCACGAGCGGCAGCCCGATGGCCACGCCGTGCGCGATGCGTCGCTCGTCGATCTCCGCCTTCACGTCGCGATGCACGCTTCGCTCGACCGACCGAACAGCGTCGTCAACCATCGAGGTCCTTCAGCTCGGCGTCGATGCGCTCGTCGTAGTCATCGCGCTTGGCCTGGGGAGTTGCGCCCGGCGCAGGCGTCTTCTCTCCACCTTCGGTCGGCTGCGATGCGTTCGACCGCCAGCGCCGGAGCACCACGGCGAGCCCCACGCCGGAGCCCACGAGCGCGACGATCGGGACGGCGTAGATGGCCCTCATCGCCCCGGAATTAGGGGGAATCGCGAGGGCCGCGGTGCCGAACTCCTTCGTGTAGTCCTCGATGATCTGCTCGGGAGTGTCGCCCTTCGCGAGCCGCGCGCGGAGACGAGCGCGCGTCTGCGTGGCGCCCGTCGGACCGTCGTCGCACGCACACGAGGAGAGCAGCTCGCGCGGGCACGTCCCGCACATGCAACGCAGCGCCCCGAAGACCTGCTTCTCCTGATCGTTCTCGATGTGCACGCTACCCGACTGCTGCGAGGCCCCGGTCTGCGCGAACGCCGGAACGGGCAGTAGCGCGAGGATGATGCCGAGCGTGATGCTGGTCGCGATCGCGCCCGCGCCTCTCGCCACCTGCCACACGCGTGACTCCTGCGGCTCGAACTCGGGCCACATGCAGATGAAGCTGCCGAAGATCAGCACCAGGCATCCGAACCAGATCCACCCCACGAGCGGGTTCAAGTGGATCTGCAGCGACGCCACCTTGGTCTCGGGATTGATGCTCCCCACGACGAGATAGAGGTCGTCGCGAATGGAGTGGAACATGGCGACCTCGGTGGTCGGCGAGTCGGGCATCTTCTTGTAGATGAACTTCGCGGGCGAGAGCTTGCCGACCTCCTTGCCGTCCTCGAAGACCTTCACGTCGGCGAAGACCATGCGCTTGGTGTTGTCGACCTCCATGCGCGGGCCCACGTACGTGATTGTCAAGCGCTCGACTTGATACGACTCGCCCTGTTTGATGGTGGTCTCGCGATCGACCGTCCACGACTTGCCGGTGAAGCCGAGGAACATGAGCACGATGCCCATGTGCACGATGTAGCCGCCGTAGCGACGACGACCGCTCGCGGGCAGTGACGCCATCGAATAGATGAAGCCCGGCAGCAGGCCCATGTACCAGAGCACCTTCGGCGTCTTCTCCACGCCGGTCCTCAGGCGCGCGCGATAGAGCAGGATGAACTCCTGCACGATGACCGCCGCGTTGAAGATCGCGAGCGAGAAGCCGAGCACCGGCGTGATGGCGTTGAACGCCTGGAGGCCCCAGCCCATCGCCCCGCCATAGAGCGGCGGAGACCAAACGACAGCAGGGAACCCCAGCCATTTTCCGAACGCGAAGTGGATGCCCACGGCGGCGAAGAACATCCCCACCGGGATCATGAAGTTCTTCTTCAGCTGCGCCTCGCTCGACTTCTTCCAGCCGAACAGCGTGCCGACGCCCATCAGGAAGAACACACCGAGACCGACCGGCTGGAGGAACGCGTTGAAGATCGGGGGACCGACCGACACCTTCTCTTTGAGGAACGCCTCCGTGATCATCGGGAAGGTCGTGAAGACCAGCACGAAGAGCATGAAGATGAGCAGGCCGTAGTTGTTGAGGAGGAAGGTGAACTCCCTCGACCAGATCGACTCAAAGCGCGGTCGCTTGCCCCGTAGGTCGAGCCCTCGCGTCATGCGCCGGAAGACCAGTTCGATGTTGCCGAACACCGCTGCACCGGCGAGCACGCTGAACGCGGTGATCTGGATGAGCGAGTGCTTCGACGTCGATGCCGTGATGGCGTCGGACGACGCGCCGCTGAGGGCATCGAGCGGCGAGCCGGCGAGCTTCGTGGAGATGACCCACGCGAGGATGAGCGCTATGAGCGTGGCCCAGCCGGTGACGATGGCGGCGCTACGTAGCCGCTCGGTGGGCTTGAGGTCGCGCAGCTCCGGCCAGCGGTACATGACCAGCGTGAAGCAGAACGCGCCGATCATCGCGAGGAAGTAGAGGAAGTAGTCGCCGATCGACGACTGCGCGAACGAGTGGACGCTCGCGATGACGCCGGAGCGCGTCAGGAACGTGCCGAAGATCGTCATGAAGAACGTGAGGCAGATCAGGAAGACGTTCCAGACCTTCAGCATGCCGCGACGCTCCTGGATCATCACGGAGTGCACGAACGCCGCGAGCGTGAGGAGCGGCATGAACGCCGCATTTTCCACGGGATCCCAGGCCCAGTAGCCGCCCCAGCCGAGCTCCTCGTAGGCCCACAGCATGCCGAGCGTGTTGCCGATCGCGAGGAAGAGAACCGCGAAGAGCGTGAACTTGCGACACGCCTGGATCCACTCGATGTCGAGCCGGCCCGTGACGAGCGCGGCGATGCAGAACGCGAACGGGATCGAGCACCCCACGAAGCCGATGTAGAGGCTCGGCGGGTGGATGATCATGTAGAAATTCTGGAGGAGGGGATTGAGCCCTTCACCGTCGGGCCTCGCTCCCGATACCCCCGTCGCGAACGGATTCGCCGCGAAGGCCATGAGCACGCAGAAGAAGATCACGATCCCCATCAACGTGGCGATGATGTACGGCTGCAGCTCCAGGTACTTCTTGCCGAGCGTGAACACGCACACGCCGATGTAGAGGCTCAGCAGGAACAGCCACCACAGCAGCGAGCCGTCCTGCCCGCCCCACAAGGCCGTGAGCAGGAAGATGGTCGGCATTCCGCGGTCGGAGTAGTGAGCGACGTACCGGAGGCGGAAGTCGTGGCTGACGAAGGCGTAGGCGAGACAGAGGACGGCGACCGCGATGAGCGCCACCGTTCCGTACGCGCCGAAGCGGGCTGCCTGCAGCGTCTTGATGCGCCCGCTGGAGCCGGCGCTGAGCGAGACGGCAAACGTGTAGCTTGCAGCAACCATGACCGCGAGGAGCAGCAAGAGCCCGAACGCCGGGAAGTCCCCTACGACGTACTTCGCGATGAAGGATGAGAGATTCGACATTGAGGCCTCGTGAACGATCGCAGCGCGGCTGAGGTCCGGCAGACCGGCCCGGATGCCCGGAGGGCACCTGGGGTTGTAGAGCTCGCGAAGCGAGAGTCTACCCCCTCCCGTAGCGCATGGGCCACCCACGCTGCGCTCGTCCTCGTGCAATTCGCGTTCGCATCTCAGGCGGTGGAAGCGAAGGTCGCGATGTCGCCTCGCTCGCAGGGAGGCGAGGAAATATTCCCGGAAGCGCTCGCCATGATCCGCATGCTCGGCGGAGCGCTCTTCTTCTGCGCGTTCCAGGCGATCGTGCGCGCGCGGAGCCCTGCGGGCGTCGCCATCTCGCGCCGCGATCACCTGCGGCTCGTCGGCTTGAGCGTCATCGGCATCGCGCTCAACCAGACGTTGTTCCTTCTCGGCCTGAGGTGGACGTCCCCCTTTTCGACCTCGCTGTTGGGGGCAACCATCCCCGTTTTTGCGGCAGGGCTTGCCGTGCTCTTCGGCAAGGAGAGGCTCCGCCTGCGCACCGTGATCGGGCTGACGCTCGCCATCCTGGGCGTGCTCTCGCTCATCGGGGTTGGATCGATCGACCGGGGGGCGATCCTCGTTGCCCTCAACAGCCTCAGCTACGCGGCGTACGTGGTGCTCTCACGGGACGTGGTGCTGCGCGTGGGCGCGCTCCGCGCGGTGGCGTGGATCTTCACCTATGCCGCCATCCTCTTCGCGCCGTTCGGGATGCCCGCCATGATCGCGCAGGTGCCTGTTTTGACGAGCCGCGGGTGGATGTTTGTACTCTACATCCTCGCGCTGCCGACCATCGTCGCGTACCTGCTCAACGCGTGGGCGCTCGGGCGATCGAGCGCCACGATGGTGACGGTCTACATCTATCTGCAGCCGCTCATCGCTGCGGTGCTGGCGTGGGCGCAGCTCGGCCACGGCATCTCGAAGCGAGCGTGGCTCGCCGCGGTGCTGATCCTCGCGGGCCTTGCGGTGGTCGCCTCGAGGCAACCGGCGCGACCGACCGCGAATTCCCGCTGAGCTCGCGGAACGCTCAGCGCAGCAGCGCCGCGAGCTTCGCGAGGCCTTCCTCGAAGCGTGCCTTCGGGAGCGTCGCCCACGAGAGCCGGAAGCCGTTCGGCACGCCGAAGAACGTCCCCGCGCTCACCAGCACGCCGTGATCGGTCGCCCAGGACTCGATTCGTGGAAGCAGCTCCGACGGCTCGTCGAGCGTGACGAGGCCGAACAGGCCTGAGGTCGGCGCGCTCCACGACGCGTGCGGCAGCGTTCTAGCCCACTGGGCCGCAATGTCGCGCTTGCCGGCAAGGAGCGCCTTCGCGCGCTTCGCGAGCTTGCCGATGTTGGCGACCGCGACCGCGCCGCGCGCTGCATGCGCGAGCGGCAGGTGCCCGCACGTGGCGATGATGGCCGCCTCGGCGCGCTCCACCACCTCCGACGGGCCGAGCAGCCAGCCGATGCGATGCATGCCGAGGCCGTAGCACTTGGTGAGGCTCGATACGGCGAGGACGTTGGGCCCCAGCTTGCGGGCGCTCGTGCGGAACACGCCGTCCTCGGGGAGCTCGTCGAAGGGCGCGTAGACCTCGTCGACGAGCAGGTACGCCCCGCGGGCCTCCGCGATCTTCGCGAGCTCGAGGAGCGTCGCGTCCGGGGTGCGTACGCCGCTCGGGTTGTGCAGGTTGGTCACGACGATGAGGCGCGTGCGCGGCGTGACGGCCGCGGCGACCCGCTCGGGATCGACGCGGAAGCCTTCTTCGGCGCGCCGCTCGAAGGTGCGGACCACGGCGCCGAGTCCCTCTGCGGTGCGCGTGAGCGGCTCGTAGCCGGGGTACTCGACGAGGACCTCGTCGCCGGGCGAGAGCGTCGAGGCGTAGGCGAGGAAGACGCCCTGCGACGTGCCGAGCGCCGGAACGACATCGCGCGCAGGGACATCGTTGTAGAGTGCAATCGCCTCACGAAACGCCGAATATGCAGGGAGATCGTCGAGGCTCGGCTCGGCAACGCCGAGGTCGCTCCAGGCCGCCAACGGGATGCCGCTCGTCGCGAGGTCGAGGTTCCCCTTGCCGTAGAACTTGGTCGTCCAAGCGATGTAGCGGACCGGCGTGAACATCGCACGCGACCTACTTCTTCGCCTTCGCGTCGACCTTGGCCTCGCGCACGACGGCGGCGTTCGCCTCGGCGAGCCTCATCGTGCCGTCGAGCGCGTCGCCGGCGATCTTCGCGACCAGCGTGCCGGTGAGTCCCTCGTCCGAGGGATCCTTGCGACGCACCGTGGCCGTGAGCGTCGTGCCGTCGCTGATGCCTTCGAGGACAGAGGCACCGAGCGGACCCGCCTCGGTGCTTCCCGACACGCGTCCCTGGCCGTCGACAGCGAGCGCGATCTCGCCGTCGCCGAGCATCTTGGTCTCGTCGTTCTTGAACTTCACCGAGGACCATTCCTTCTGATCCGGGACGTACATCTTGCCGGCGGTGACCGTGTACTTGCCGGCGTAGTTCACGGCCTTCATCGAAGGCGCTCCCCCGCCGGCGTCTCCGGCCGCGTCGGTGGCGGAGCTCGCCGGCGGCGTCTTCGCGGCGATCGCAGCACTCTGCGCCTGCGCGCGAGCGTCGAGCTCGTCGGGCGTGACCTCGCTCTTCTTGCACGCCGCGAGCGCGACGAGCGCGCCGACCGTGACGACCGCGACGACCGCGCCCAGCGCGGAGCGCATGATGCCGGTCGTCGTCACGCTCCGCTGCCCCCCTCGGTGCCGGCGCGCAGGCCGGTCCGTGCGAGGATGCGCACGCCGTACTCGCCGTCGACCTGCACCAGCTCGCCGCGCGCCAGCTCCACGCCCCCGACGCGCAGGATGGCAGGATCTCCGACCCGGCGGCCCAGCGCGATGACGTCACCGGGACCGAGCTCGGCCCACTCGCGCGCCTTCATCTCGACCGTGCCGAGCTCGACGCGCACCACGACGGGCGCATGCTCCAGCGACTCGATGGTGGTGGCCTCGCCGTCGGCTCTCGGCATCGCTCTCTCCTCTTGCCACGGATGGCTTTCGAGCAGACCTCGTACCACGAGGCGCCCGTCCTCCGCGAGATCAGCGGAGAGCCCGCGCTCGGCCGACGGCGCGACGATCGCGACGGCACCATGGACCGCGCCGTCCACACGCCACGCGAAGGCGTTCTTGCTCGGCACGAACACGTCGCCCATGCCGAGGTCGAAGAGATCCTGGCGCGAGGCCAGGGTCGTCGTCATGACGAGAGGCATCGCGATCGCGGCGTCGCCCATCGCGAGGAGCGAGGCGCGCGAGAAGACCAGCTCCTGCGGCGGCTCGGCGAGCGCGTCGGGCACGCTGACGCGCGCCTCGAATGCGTCCGCGCCGACGGTGACGGTGAGCGTGGCCGTGGTGACGTCGCGCTCGGCCTGCAGCAGATCGCGCGCGAGGACGGCGCCGGGGCCGGCGGCCACGACCTTGAGGACGCCTCCGGCATGCGCACGACGGAGCGCCGCGACGAGCACCGCCGCGAACGATCCGGCGAGCGCTGGGGAGGGCGTGCGCGACGCGTCCACCACACGCGGGGACTTCTGGCGAAGCGCTCGCGTGGAGAGCGCCGCCGCGAGCGCACCTTCGACCTCGACGAGCACGCGACGCGGATGCGCCGAGTGTGCGGGGGCGCCGGCCAGCTCGAGCACTGCGCCCGTCGCATCGTCGGCAGCGAGCGGCGCCTGCATGCGGCGAGCGCCGCGGAGGGCGATCGTCACCGGCTCCCCGACGAGCTCGGCGAGCGCGTGCTCGATGCCGTCGACGTCGACGAGTGCGTGGGTAACGCGACGAAGACGTGCTGCCTGCGCGACGTCGGCTCGCGTGAGCGACTCGAGCGCTGCGAACGGGAACGGCCGGACGCTCGACGGCGCGATCATGGCTTGTCGAGGGGCTTCTCGAAGGCGAGCGTCCAGTGGCGGTCGCTCGTCATCTTCACCGCCGATGCCGGGAGGCCCAGCGGTGTGACCATCGCTGCGACCTCGGCGACGGTCAGCGCCGCGCAGAGCGAGGCGCGGAAGAGGGCACGCTGATTCTCGTAAGACGCGACGCGCGCGGGCTCCGCAGGCGGCTCACCGCCGTAGAGCGCGACGAGGCGGTCGACCTCGGCGTCGCCATCCGGGCGATGAAGGTCGCGCACGAAGAGAAGGCCTCCCTTCGCCGTGACGCGCCACATCTCGGCGAGGCAGCGCGCGGGATCGGGGATGTGGTGGATGATGGAGTTGGAGATGGTTGCGCCGAATGCGCCGTCCTCGTAGGGCGTGCCCTTCGCGTCGACGCGCTCGAGCAGGACGCGCTCGGCGAGGCCGGCACGCGCGACGTTGTCGCGACCGAGATCGAGCATGTGCTGCGCGAGATCGATGGCGACGACGACGAACCCGGCGGCGCGCTTGCACAGCTCGATGGGGATGAGCGCGGTCCCGGTCCCGAAGTCGATGACGCGCGGCGTCCGTCGGCCCAGCGCCGTCTCGCCACGCGGTTCGAGCCCGCTGGCGAACGCGAGGAAGTCGTCACAAAACCGCGCGTTCACCGCGCCGTGGTCCATCGCGTCGTAGTCGCGAGCCTCCTCGGCCGTATCCATGACCTCGGGCTCGAGGACCCTCGCGAGCATCGTGCTGTACGATGGCGCAGGCACCGGCACCTCCGCAAGCCACTTCTCGGCAGAAACGTCGTGATAAGCTGCGGGAATGCTCGCTGGCTGGTTCCGCGCCCTCGCGCTCGCGTTCACCGCCGGGTCGCTGGCCCTCGGTGTCGCGCTGATCGCCGACGACGCCTCCGGTCAGAGGTCGGCGCCCGCCGCGACCGGCGCGAGCGGCGCGAGCGTGCCGAAGCCGAAGGCTGCGCCGGACGCGGGTGATCGCTACGACCCCGAGAACATCACCGCGCTCAGCCAGTTCATGGAGACGGTGGGCAAGGGCAACGCGCTCTACGCGGCCAAGGACTACCCGGGCGCGATCGACACGTTCAAGAAGGCCGTCCAGCTGAACCCGCGCCACCCGCTGGGCCCGTATCTGCTCGGCGAGGCATATCTCGCGACCG
>JAYTOQ010000730.1:0-10293 GCA_043747665.1 Polyangiaceae bacterium
GCAAAGAGCTCGCAGTGACCCCCCTGGCGCCTCTGGAGGAAGTCGACGACGGGATCGACGTTGGTCTCGCGACGATCATCGAGCGAGTAGGGATAGCGCGACAGCTCGCGCACGATGGCGAGGAGCGCCTCCTTCTCGCTGTGCGTGTCGCGCGTCCACTCGGTCGCGATCTTCGCGAGGTCCCCGCGGATCCTCGGCGAGATCCCGACGTCATTGGGTGTAGGCAGCGCAGGCAGCGGCAGCGCTGCCGTGCACGAGCCGTGACCGGGCCGCGCGAAGGAAATTTCGCGGGAAATATTGGGCGGATCGGGGTGCACGCCGCCGTGCGGGTCGAGCGCGACGCGGCCCGAAGGTGTATGCAGATTGCACGCATCTTCGGGGAGGAACCAGCGCGGCTCGGGGGTGTGGCCGGTGAGCGCAGCTCGCGACAGCTCGATGCGCGTCGTGGAGCTCGCCTCCGGGGCGTCGGCCGGGACGATGACGAGGTTGCTCGATTGCGTGCTCGACCAGACGCGCAGCTCGTAGCGATCGAGGACGACGCCGCGCAGGTACTCCACGGGCTCACCGTCGACGCGCATGACGACGCGGTTGCTCTGGAGGACGTGGCGCAACGAGCCGATGCGGATGTGCTCGTTGAAGCCGATCTGGTCCTCGTCGGACTGCACGCTGCCGGCGAAGCGCTGCACCTGTCGCTCGACGATGGCGCTGAGCCTCGGCAGCGCGAACAGGAGGAGGCCCGTCACGGCAGCGGTGACGAGGGTGAGGACGACGAGCGCGCCCTTCCGCGGCGTCGGCGTCGGCGCAGCGCGCGCTCGGCCACCTTCGGACGGCTCGGCGGCGTGCAGGCGAGCGGCGATGAGCGGCGCGCGCAGGCAGACGAGGACGAGCACGGCGAAGAAGCACGCTCCGATGGCGTAGACGAGCCCGGTGCGGCCTTGACCCGTGGCGGCGACCGCGATGATCGCGGCCGTGATGCTGCCGTGGGTCTTCACGTCGTTGCGCTTCGGAAAGAAGGCCACGAGCACCGAGACGATCAGGAGCCCGATGGCAAAGCCACGCGCTACCGCCGGCAGCTTGGTGGTCGCTGCCGTGACGACGAGGATGAACGTCGCCGCCGCCGTGGGCACGAGGCGCACCAGAGGTAGCGCCGCGGGACGAAGGAGAAAGCGCGCGTTGAACATCATCTTCGCGCCGTCCACGCGAGCTCTTTGCGCTCGCGAATCTTCGTCGCGAGCTCGTCGTCGATGAGCAACGTCGTGCAGGCGATGCCGCGGTTCTCGATGCCGCGCTCGAGGGCGGTGCGCTCCGGACCGTCGGTGAGCGCGATGACCACGACGGCGGAGAGCCGGCCGAGATACGGCTCGAGGCGACCGAGGAGCTGCGCCGCTCCAAAGCTCGGTCCGCGCTCGACGGACGCGAGCAGCTCGAGCGCCTGATCGAGCGTGCCGAGGCTGCGACCGAGCGTGAGCTCGTGAACGGCGTCGCCGAACACGAGCACGTCGACGAGCGCTTCGCCGCGCGACAGGTTCGCGATGACGCCGGCGGCGAGCTCGATGGCCGCCTCGAGGCGCTCGGCGTCGTCGATGTCAGTGTCGAGGACCACGCCGACGCGCGTGAAGTACTCCTGCTGGTACTCGCGAACCACCGGGACGCCGGTGCGCGCCCAGCTCCGCGCGTGGAGATCGCGAACGGGATCGCCCGGGCGATAAGGGCGGATTCCAAGGAGATCCATGGCCTCGCCGCTCTTCGATGCGAGCGCGACGCCGCCTGGCTGATGCCTGGCAGCGACAGTGAACGGAAGGCGCACGACGTTGGCGACGCGCGGCACGACGTGGAGCTTCACGGCGGCGCTGGGCCGCCGCGGACCGCACGCGAGGCCGCCGGGCGCGACCGCGGCCGCGGTGAACGGGTCGAGATGATGGAGGCCGCGCGCGACGAACCTCGCGCGCATCTGCGCGGAGGCGCTGCCGCCGGCGGCGACGACGATCTCGGCGGGCGACTCGTCGAGCCAGGCGCCGTCCCACGGGAGGAACGGGCCGCGGACGCGGATGGGATCGCGACGTGAGGCGTCCGAGCGCGGTCTCGTGCACGCGATGGTGAAGGTAACGGGCTCGCCGACGGTGACCCGGCGCGGCGCATCGACGGCGAGCGTGACGTCACCGAGTCGAAGACGAAACGCGGCGGCGAGCGACCCGATGAGCAGGCCGACGAGCAGCGAGAAGAAGACGTAGCCCGTGGTGTTGCGGACATCGACGCTCACCGCGCCGACGAGGAAGGTCACGACGAGGAGCGAACGTCCTTCGTCGGTGAGCGAGCCCCAGAAGAGCCCGACGGTCGGGATGACGACCCGGCCGAGCCGCGACTCGCGAAAGCGATCACGCTCCTCCTTCCCCTTGGGAATGAGGATGTGATTCAGACGCGCGAAGTCGATCCTCATCCGAGCATGTCAGGTTACCGCTCCTTCGAAGGCGCTACGGACCTTCGCGAGGTCGGGGGTCGTCGAATCGACGGAGAACACGTCCTTGGTACCGCCCTTGGCATCGGCGACGCCCATCACGAAGCTGCGCTTGGTCTCGCCGTGGAGCTTGCCGAGGAGCGCGGCGATGGCAGCGAGGTCCTCGATCCAGCCCTTCGGTCGTGATTTCCCGGCTGCCGGCAACGTTAGGTTGAGCCCGAGATCCCAGTGTGGCGGCTCGTGCTGGTTCACGACCCAGACGTCGGCGAGGACCCACTTCCGCTCGGCGACGAGCGCGTCGAGGCGTGTCTCGAGGACCTCGGCCAGCTTCTCCAGATCGGTGCCCTGGGCGTACGCGAACAACGTGCTCTTCGGCATGATGGAGCGATCGTATCAATGCCCGAGCGCGTGGCGCTGCGGCGTCGTGTCGAAGGTCAGGTCGGGACGGGCACGTCGCGCACGACATCGGCCAGCGCCGCCTCGGCAGTCACGCCGCCGTAACGCGCCTGCGTGGTGAGCTGCACGCGATGAGCGAGCACGGGCGCGGCGAGGGCATGGACGTCGTCGGGGCTGACGTAGGTGCGTCCCTGGAGGAGCGCGCGTGCCTGCGCAGCGCGGAAAAACGCGAGCGCGCCGCGCGGGCTGATGCCGAGCTCGAGCGGCGCGGTCTGCCGCGTTCGCTGGACAATCGCGAGCAGGTACTGCGCGACCGCGTCCTTCATCTCGATCTCGCGTACCTCGCGCTGGATGCGCACGATGGTGTCACGATCGCAGACCGCCGTGACCTTCGCGAGCGGGTCGGCGGACTGCCGCGCGAAGAGCATGGCGAGCTCGGCATCCGGCGAGGGATAGCCGACGCCGATGCGGAGGAGGAAGCGATCGAGCTGCGCCTCGGGGAGGGGATACGTGCCCTGGTAGTCGGAAGGGTTCTGGGTGGCGACGACGAAGAACGGCGACGGCAGGATGTGCGTGGTGCCGTCGATGCTCACCTGCGCTTCGTTCATCGCCTCGAGGAGCGCCGACTGCGTGCGCGGAGAAGCGCGGTTGATCTCGTCGGCGAGAAGCACGTTGGTGAAGATCGGTCCCTTGTGGAACGCGAACGTGCCGTTCTGCGGGTTGAGGACCTGCGAGCCGAGGATGTCGGTCGGGAGGAGATCGGGCGTGAATTGGACGCGCGTGAAGGTGACGTCGAGGGCGCGCGCGAGGGCCTTGGCGAGGGTGGTCTTGCCAACCCCCGGGACGTCCTCGACAAGCACGTGGCCTGCGCCGAGGAGCCCGACCAGGAGCAGATCGATGACGTCATCCTTGCCCTGGACGACCGATCTCAGCGATTCGCGCAGCAGCGCGAGGGTTGCGCGGGTACTGCTCGGGCCTTCGGGGGCGGCGATGGCGTCCAACGGGGCGAGAATACCGAATCGAATGGCCAAGGTTCGCGTTTCGTCCAACACTGATGCTGGTGAAGGTTCTCGAGCTCGGCCGTGGGGGTTATGGAGTCGGCGGGCTGGCGCTCTCGCTGGCGCTGGCGCTGTCGCTTGCGGGCACCGGATGCTCGTCCTCCGCGGTCCAGAGCACGACGCCCTCGAAGCCGGTCGCGCCTTCGCCTCCCCCTCGTGACGACGGGAAGCCGGCCGAGGGCGGCGACGGCGGCGACCTTCATTCGGCGGCGCTCGAGCAGCTTCGGATAGCGGCGCTGGGGCCGAAGACCGACAAGCAGAACAGCATCGTGGTCCCGCTGCCGGATGCGCCGAACTGGACGCGAGTGCGCTTCCTCACGGTCCCGGGCCTGGTGGGTTTTCGCTACGGCAAATCGCATCATGCGATCGTCGCGGGCTTCGTGACGCACGTCGACGACAACACCGTCGAGGGCGCGTGCTCGAAGAGCTTCGAGTCCTGGGCGATGCCGTGGGTCGAAGCGTTCGAAGTCGATCTGCACCACGATGCGCCGGCCGCCTTCCCGTGGACGCTGCCCGCGGCGCCGGTGGTCGCGGCGCCGGTGGCGGTGGCTCCGGCTCCGGATGCGTCGCCGCCGTTCGTCGCGCCGGCGACCATCTCGCCGGGTGCGGTGCTGGGACGCCTGCGTCTCGGGCGCGTCGCTCCGCTGGCGCCACCGGCGCCGCCGTCGGTCCCGAAGCGGATCGCCATCGTCGATGTCGATCCGCTTTACGCAAAGACGGCGACGATCCTCTCGCGCGAATCCTATGCAGCGGCGTGGGCCGCGTATCCCGCGTGGGACAAGGCGTGCCTGATCGTGGGCGTCGCGGTGCCGGCGCGCGACGACGAGGCGCGCGCGCGTGAGGTGCGCGACCGCTTCGTGAAGGAGGTCCTCCCGCACGTGGTGGTGACGACCTCGGTGGAGCCGAAGGAGCGCTACTGAGCGACGGCGACGAGCCGTCGCGCGCACCTCGCGGGCTCGCCGCCGTTCGAAAACGCTGAATGGCGAGTGGGAGCACTAAAGGCGAGAGGAACCGCGCGGCGCACCTCGAGAAGAGGGCCGAGCGACTTCGCGACCGTGCTCAGCTTGCGCCAAACTATGCCGCGTGAGCCCTCCCCGATCACTGTCGTCCTTGATACCAACGTCTTCCTCGATATCCACTCGTGCCACGACCTGCTGCAGGACGTGGAGAAACTCGCATCGGAGCTAGGGAACGCTGACAAGGCCTTTGACCATGAGAAGGTTCGGCTGCGCCTGTGCCGCGCACGCGAGTCCGCGTTGCTCGCGATCTATCTAGACAAGACGGGCACATCGACGTGGAGCCTTCGCGAGGCCGTGACAATGCTGCTCGTGCGCGCGCCGCCTAAAGGTGGAGGCGAGACGATGACCTCGGACTTCACCACTCGATTCCTGCACTACGTGAAGGACTTCCTCCTTCCGGATTGGAACCCCTACGTTCCCGAGGATGAGACCGCCGAGCAGCCGACCGCCGACGCAGCCGACCTAGCTCTTCTCCACTATGCCGAAGTTCACTCGCTTCCGATCGTCACGAACGAGGGCGTTTATCCCAGCGCATTGCGGGACACGAAGCGAGGCAGCATGCGCAGGCGTGGACCGCTTCGCGGCGTCCGCGTCTACGCCCCCCGCCAATTTTACGGCGAGCACATGGATATGGACGTGGAGATCGACGCGTTTCTAAACCGCTTCAAGTCGCGGGCTCAAGAGTACGTTCAGGCGCGTGGCATCAAAGACAAGGTCCACGAGGTGCTCGTGTGGATTCACGGCTATTACCTCATGATCTTTAGGGGCATCATCGACGGGCGCGATCAGCCTCTCTTCTAGCGGCGCCCCCCCGGTTCGATTCCGTCTGACGAGCCTGACAGGCACGGCATCAAGCATCGCGACACAGCCGAGCACTCATCGATCCCGCGCCCGCCGACGGCGTCGATCGGTCTCAGCGGCGAACTGCGCGCGGGACTTCGCCGAGGCGGATGCGGCCGCCGCCGCGGGTGATCCAGCCGCCGCGCAGCACCCAGGTCTGCGCCGGCTCGACGGGGGGCGGCTCGGAGGGAGGCTCGAGCGAATGCGTCCAGCCCGAGAACCATGGGCCCGACGAGCAGGGGTCGAGGAGGCCCACGTCGACCTCGCCGTGCTTGAGATGGTTCGCGAGCACATAGACGAGGGCGTTCCGGACCGCGCGCGGCGACGGGAGGTCTCGACGATGATAGCGGTCGCCCCACACCCGGCCTCGACGGCGGCCGAGGATGCGACGGTTCACACGCATCGCGATGCGTACCGCGAAGCTGCGCATGCCGTTCGTGAGCGTCGTCGGGTCGTCGGCCTCCACGACGATGTGAAGGTGGTCCTGCTGCACGGAGTAGTGCGTGATGTGGAATCCCTCGCGGCGCGTGTCGCGGATCGCTTCCTTCAAGAGCCGATGCAGCCGCTCGCTCCGGAATCCGGGTAGCCCCTTCGCCCGCCGCAGCGTGATGTGCACCGGCAGCTCGCTCCGATGCAGCGGCCGCTTCCGATGCACGACGTTCGGACGCGCGCTCGGGTCCTTCGGCTTCCGCCCGGCCCCCTTCCGCGGCCCACCGCGCGTGGGCACCTCGGCGAAGGAGAGCTGCCGCGGCACCCGCTTCAGCCGGCGTCGCCGCGCCGGCGCGGCCGTCACCGGAGTCGCGTCTTGCCCAACAGCCGCCGCCGCGACGGCGGGGGTTTGCCGCTTGCGGCGCCGGACTACCTCGACCCCCACATCGCCTGCCGCGCGTTCAAAATTTGATTAGGCGATTCTAATTATAATGCCGCCGAGCGCAAGGGCCACGGCACCACGAACTGCGCGCACGCGACAGGCCCTGTCGCGGCCCCAACGCGGCGCGTTCGCGCTCGTGACACAGCCGCGCTCGCGTCACCACCCGCGTTCGGCCCCGGCACTCGCAGCCCAATCGCAAGCGCACTCGCGCACCACTCGTTCGCGACCCGAACGACGTTCAACCACTGCGTCAGTCCCCGGAACGCACGTCCCGGCGCGCACGTCGCCGCCCGGCGGCGCGCCTAGTCCTCGAGCACCGCCACCACCGGGGCGTGGTCGCTCGGGATCGCGCCCGAGGTCTTGCCCTTCTTGCGGTAGTCGCGGTCGACGTAGACGTCCTTCAGGCGCTTCGCCAGCGACGGCGATGCGAAGAGCATGTCGAGACGCATGCCCTCGTTCTTGTGGAACGAGCCCCCGCGGTAGTCCCACCAGGAGAAGCCGATGTTGTCGGGGTACTTCGCGCGATAGAGATCCACGAGGCCCGCATCACGGAGACGCACCACCAGCGCGCGCTCCTCGTCGGTGTGATGGCAGTGGCCGCGGAAGCGGACGCCGCCGTACGAGTCGAGGTCCGTCGGGCACACGTTGAAGTCGCCGGCCACCAGGAGAGGCGCGCTCGCATCCGCCTTCACGCGGTCCTCGACGTGCTTGGCGAGGCTCTCCAGCCACGCCAGCTTCACCTGGAAGTCGGCGTGCTGAACCGATTTCCCGTTCGGGATGTACACGCTGGCGACCTCGAGACCATGAACCTTCGCCAGCACGAAGCGCGCGCCGGCCGCCTCGGCGCCCGGTAGCTCACGCATCACGATCTCCGGGCGCTCCTTCGCGAGCACCGCGACGCCGTTCCAGCTCTGCTGGCCGGAGAGGACCGCGTGATAGCCCGACGACAACAGCTCGAGATGCGGAAAATCCGTCTCCACGATCTTGAGCTCCTGCAAGCACACCACATCGGGCTGCCGCTCCTGGAGCCACTCCGCCAGGCGCTGCGCGCGCGCCCGTATCCCATTCACGTTCCACGTCGCGAGAAGCACGTCTCGCTCCTAGCGCGATCGCCCGCTCGTGTCACATGCTAGCGTCACATGTCCGTGAGGCTCGCCATCCGCGGCCCGGCCCCGCGCGCCGCACCGGCGATCCTGCGGCTGTGCTCGTCGAGGCACTTCACCGCTTCCTCCGGCGTCTTCACCATCATGAGCGCCTTCCGCGCTGGCTCGTCGAACACCGAGCGCGCGAGACCCGCGAGCACGCGCACCTCGCGCTCGTACGCCTTCGGCGGAAGCAGGAGCAGAAACACGATCCGCGCCGCGCGTCCGTCGGGCGCATCGAAGTCGATGCCGTCGTGCGAGAGCCCGAGCGCGACCACGGTCTTGGTCAGACCCTCCACGGCGGCATGCGGAATCGCCACCTCGTCACCGAGGCCCGTCGGCGCCATCATCTCGCGCTCCAGCACCGCGATGAGCGCGGGCTCCACGAGGTCGCCGATCGACGCGCGCAGCGAGTGCCCGAGCTCCTCGATCGCGCGCGCGGACGTCGCCGCGACCAGGTTCGCGACGAACGCGCCGCCGCGAACGAGCGTCGCCGCATCCTCCGGTGAAGCGGAGCGACCCGAAGTTGAGACGCCTCCGCGAGGGCGGAAAAGAAGCCACTTCATCATCGGTCCGGCGATGAGCGACGTCCCGATCGCCATCGCCACCAGCGCGACGAACACGCGATCGTCGATGAGCTCGGCGTCGCGCGCGAGGAGCGCGAGGATGATCTCCATCGCCCCGCGCGCGTTGAGCCCAAAGCCCACTACGAGCGACTCGCGCCATGGCATCCCCGAGAGCCGTGCGCCCGCGCTGCAGCCCACCACCTTCGCGACCGATGCGACGACGAAGACCACGAGGCACAGCACCACGTCGAAGTTGGCGAGGAAGTCCACGCGCAGCGCCACCGACGCGAAGAAGACCGGCGCGAACACGTTGGTCACGAACTGCTGGATGGTCTGGCGCGTTCGCTCGCGGAGCTTCGGTGAGCCGCCGACGGTGACGCCGACGATGAAGCCGCCGAGCACGGCGTGGATGCCGATCGCCTGCGTGATGCTGGCACCGAGGATCGCCACCACGATCAGGAGGGACAGGACCCGACCCGGCGCGAGATCCGCCTGCTTCTCGATCCGCGTGAGCACGCTGTCGACCACGCGCCGGCCGATGAAGAAGCAGACCGCGCCGAAGAGGAGCGCCACGCCCACCGTCATGGCGAGGTGCGTAAAATCGACGCCGCCGCCGCGCATCGGACCCAGCAGGATGCTGAAGGCCACCCAGCCGACGAGGTCGTTGATCATCGCGACCGTCATCACGAGCAGACCGATGTCGGTCTTGAAGAGGCCGAGATCGAGGAGCGTCTTCGCGATGACCGGCAGCGCGGAGATCGAGAGCGCGACGCCGATGAACACCGCGAAGAGCAGACGTTGCTCGGGATGCACGAGCACGGTATCCGGCACCAAATAGCCGACGACGAAGCCGCCCAGGAGCGGTAGCACCATCCCGAAGAGGGCCACGCGAAGCGCGCTCCGTCCGCGCCGCTTCACGATCTCGAGGTCGACCTCGAGGCCCGCTACAACGAGGAGCAGCACCACGGCGATGGTGGTGAAACCCGAAAGCATGGCGGCCGGCGGACCGCTCGGCAGCAAGAACGCGTGCGCGGCTGGCGCGATCCGCCGGAGGCCCGTCGCACCGAGCAGTACGCCCGCGAGGATCTCCCCGACGACGAGCGGCAAGCCGACCGCGCGGCCCAGCTCGCCGAGGAGTCGCGCAACGCCGAGGAGAACGGCGACGGAGAGGAGAAAGACGAGGGCGTCGTGCTCGTTCACGGCAGTACCTACCAGCTACCCCGGCCGCTCAGGCGCGGCCGATCGCATTGCAGAGGGTTCGCGTGAACTCCTCGGTACCGACCTGTCCGCCGAGATCCACGGTGCGCACGCCGCCCTCGAACGTCGCGAGGAGCGCCTTCTCGATCTTGGTCGCAGCGACGTGCTCGCCCAGGTGATGCAGCATCATCACGCCGCTCTGGATGAGCGCGGTGGGGTTCGCGATCCCCTGACCGGCGATGTCGGGTGCGGTCCCGTGCACGGCCTCGAACACCGCGCACTCGAGGCCGATGTTCGCGCCCGGCACGATGCCGAGGCCCCCCACGAGGCCGGCGCCGAGATCGCTGAGGATGTCGCCGTAGAGGTTCTCGGTGACGATCACGTCGAGCTTGTTGGCGTTCCGGACCATGTTCATCGCGCAGGCGTCGACGATGATCTCGTACGGCTCGATGCGCGGGTACTGGAGCGCCACCTTGCGAAAGCACTCCAGCAGAAGCCCGTCCGAGAGCTTCATGATGTTGGCCTTGTGCACCACGGAGACGCGCTTTCGCTGCATCTTGGTCGCGTAGTCGAACGCGTATTCGCAGATGCGCGTGCAGGCCTTCTCGGTGATGAGCTTGATGGCCTGGACGACGCCCGGCATGATCATGAGCTCGAGGCCGGCGTAGAGGTCCTCGGTGTTCTCGCGCACGATGACGATGTCGGTGCCTTCGAAGCGCGGCTCGATGCCGGGCAGGCTGCGAATGGGC
>JAYTOQ010000731.1:0-13692 GCA_043747665.1 Polyangiaceae bacterium
TGCCGTCGTGACGACGGGTCCGCGCATGCACGCGCTCGCTGTCACCAGCGCGGGCCACGCGCTCACGTCGGCGCGCCGCAGCGCATAGCGCTGTCCGTCACGCGAGCGCTGCACGACGACCACTTGCCAGCAGAGGGGCGTCGCTGGCAGGGGCGAGCGCGATACGTCGAGGGTCTCCCAGTCGGGGTGCTTGTCGGCCATCGCGGCGCGCACGTTCGTCGATGCGGCTGCACTTGCGCACGCGAACACCGCCACGATGACGAGGCTCGAGACGAACGCGAACGCCACGCGCGTCACCGGCGTCGCTCGCCGCGCCATCACGATGGCTACGACGCCGAGCACCGTGGTCGCGAGCGCCGACGGCCACGGCACGAACCCAACGCCCCACGTCAGCGCGATGCCAGCCGCGAGGAGGGCGCCCCACACCACGCGTCCTGCCAGCGACCTGGTCGCCAGGAACAGCGCGGGGATGGCCGCGGCCCAGAAGAGCGGCTCGATGATGAAGATGGTGTCGCCGTAGTACCACCCGCTGTCGAACGGCCAGAACGGATGGACCCCGTATTCGTTGCTGGCATCGAGCGCCATGTGACCGAACGGACCGAGCAGCGCGATCCCGGCGAGCCAGCGCCGATCCGCGGAGGTCAGGGCATGGCGGCCGAGCCGCGCCCACGCTGCCACGAGCGCGTACGCGACGAGCGCCACGACGGGCGCCAGCGCGATGGTGTGCGTGTGCCCTCGATGATGAAGGAGGTAGCCAAGCACGCCGCCCGTAACACCCGTGTAGAGCGAATCGGCGTCGGGCAGGTTCTGCGCGAGCATCGACACCGCCCATGCCGCGCGCTCGAACGAAGGCTCCGTGCGCGCTGCAGCGCCGCTCGACCGGCGCCGCACATGAATGAGGAGCTCGGCGGTCAGGGCGCCGGCGATGGCGTGCGTGACGTTGTCCAACGCTGGCAGCTTACCTGGCCGCGAGGCGACGGGGTGCGACACGAAGCGTCCTGGATTCGTGTGACACCGTGACACCGGCGTCGAGTCACGTCAGGATGTCGCCCGATGAAGAGCCGTCTCCTTGCCTTGGTTCTCGGCACCGGCGTCGCCGCTGCGCTCCTGTCCGCTGCGTGCGGGTCGACGACGATCGTGCACGTGGGTGCCGCGCCCGACGGTGGCGAGCCGGACGAGGCCGGTGTCACCGAGGCCGGGCCGCCGGCGCTCTGTACGCCCGGCGCGAGCACGGACTGCGCGTGCTCTCCCGCCGGCGTCACCGGCAAGTCCCTCTGCGACGCCACGGGCAAGCCAGGAGCGTGCGTGTGTCCGACGCCGCTCGCAGAGCACACCGTCATATCGCAGAGCAACCAGAGCGCCATCGAGGTCGAGACGCATCTCGCCGCGGCGCCCGACGGAACGCTCGCGTCGGTCTGGATCAGTCTCGGCGGCGGAGGTGGCAGTGACATCGGCTACGTCTTCTCGCACGACGGCGGTACCGTGTGGACCAAGCCGAAGGCGGTAGGCGACGCCACCGGTCGCGAATCGTCGGACCCGGTCATCGCCAGCGACACGTCGGGCAATTTCTACGTCACTTGGATCGCGTTCCAGCGCGACAACATGGGCAACGCGTCCGACTTCGTCCTCTACGTCGCGAAGGCCGCCGCTGGAACCAGCGTCTTCGGTACGCCCGTTTCTGTCGACAAGTTCGCGAGCGGCGACAAGCCGTGGATCACCGTCACGCCCGCCGGGACCATCCTCGTCACGTGCATGCAGCAGGCCGGTCAATCTGCGGTGCTGAACGCGCACCGAAGCACGAACGGCGGCGCGACCTGGACGAAGAGCCCGATCTTCACGTCCGCCGCCGGCGAGCAGGCGAACTTCATCGTTCCTTGTGCGCCGAAGACCGGCACGCGTATCTGGGCGAGCCACCTCTCGGTCGGGAGCGGGCTCTCGCAGCGCCTCCACTGGAGCGACGACGACGGCGCCACCTGGCCTCCCGCGAACACCAAGACGTTCGGCGTCAACTCGTCGATCACGCCCGCCACGTGCGTGGCGAAGGGCAGCGACCTGTGGCTCGCCTACGGTCAGTGGACGGCGCAGCCCGCGAGCGCCGACTCGCCGGTCGACGAGTACCACGTGATCCACACCACGAACGGCACGACCATCACCGACGTGCTGGCGAGCGACGCGAAGACCAAGCAGCAGGAGCTCGGCTCGCTCGCGCTCGACGATGCCACCGGCGAGCTCGCGCTCACGTACTACGCCGGCGATGCCGATGGCACGGTCGGCACCGTGCGCTCGGTCCGTTCCACCGACGGCGGCAAGAGTTGGAGCGCGAGCAAGGCGGTCAGCGCCGAGCTCACGTTCACGGCGAATCGCGCGAGCCAGAAGTGGCTCGGCGACTACTTCGGGAGCGTGCTGCGCGGCGGCTTCCTGTTCCTCTCGTACGGGGAGAACGCCGCTGGCTCCACCCACGTCGCGTTCGCGAAGGCGCAGTGAGGCATCGCATCGGCCTCGCCGTCGCTTCGGTCGCAGCAGCGCTCGCCATCGTGGCGTGCGCGAGGGCGCCCGAGCCGCGCACGAACGCAAGCACGGACTCGAGCCCGGCGGAGACGCTCGTCGACGCGAGCCTCGATGCGACTGCCGACGGCAACCCCGGAGGGGACGCCCGCGTCCCCGGCCTCCCCATGCCTCAGCAGTTCCCGCGCTTCGTTTGGGACGCGGCCGGTGTCCCGCGCGACGCCGCCGCGCGCTGACGCACGCTTCGCGGCCGTTGACCTCGGCCCGTGGTCGCGTACCCTCGCTGGCTCATGATCTGGCTCTCGAACTCCACCCTCGTCCGTCTCCGCGATCAGCTCCAGGCCCGCGGGCAGCGCCCGTCCATCGTGGCGTCGCCGCCCGACGCGAACCCCGAGGCGGTGGAGATGCTCAACATCGTCGCCGAGTACGGGCCGCTCTGCGAGGCCATGTACCTGATGATGACGGCCGACGGAAAGATCGGTAACGAGGAGCGCGAGGTGCTCAAGGGCGCGCTTCGCAACCTGTCGGGTGACACGATCCGCAGCGCCCACATCGAATCGATGCTCGATGCCGCCGGCAAGCGCGTCGTCGACGAGGGACGCGAGGTGCGCCTAAAAGAGGTCGTCGCCTCCCTCCACGAGGACAAGGCACGTGCCGAGGTGGCCTTCGTCCTCGCCGCCGCGATCGCCTTCGCCGACAACGCTATCGCCGACGAGGAGAACGAGGCGCTGAACGAGCTCGCCGAGGGCCTCGGCATCGACGAAGGCCGCGCCAATGAGCTCCTCGACGACGTCGAGAAGGACTTGAGTAGCCAGAAGTCGGAGTAGCGGGCGGCGTCTCCGGTCCGGTACTCTCGGGACCTGTCCGTGGAGAAGACGGAAGGCACGGGAGAGCGCGTCGGCGGCTATCGAGTCGTTCGCAGACTTGCGACCGGAGGAACGAGCGACGTCCTGCTCGCGAAGGCGGAGGGGCCCCACGGCTTCGAGCGCTCCGTCGTGCTCAAGCTGCTGCTCTCGCAGTACAAGCATGACGAGGAGTTCAAGGGCATGTTCGCGCGCGAGGCGGCGGCGTATGCGCGGCTCTCGCATCCGTCGATCGTCCGGCTCTACGACTTCTTCGCCAACGACGATCAGCTCGTCATGGTCCTCGAGTACATCGACGGGCCGCCGCTCAGTCGCCTCCGCGGAATGCTCAAGGCGGTCGGGCAAACGTTCGACGATGCCACGTCCGTCTTCGTCGCGACCTCCATCTTCGAGGCGCTCGCCGCTGCGCACGCCGCGAACGACGACCGCGGGGAGCCCGCGCCCGTCATCCATCGCGACGTGAATCCGTCGAACGTGCTCGTTCCCTGGGACGGTCAGGTGAAGCTCGCCGATTTCGGCATCGCGAAGGTCACGGGCGCGAATCACCAGAGCAGCGCGGGGCTGATCAAGGGCACGTACGGCTACATGGCGCCCGAGCAGGTCAAGGGCGAGACGGTGACGCCGCGTGCCGACGTCTATGCCGGCGCCATCATCCTCTGGGAGCTGCTCACCAGGCGCCGCGCGTTCATTCGCGGTGCTCTTCCCGAGATCGAGGTACTGCGCCAGCTCGCCGAGCCCCACATCGCCTCGATCGACGTGCTCCGGCCCGACCTCGACAAGGGCGTGCGCGACGCGATCAAGCGCGCGCTCGAGCCGCGCGCCGAGAAGCGCAGCATCACGGCGGAGGAAATGGTGTCTGTCCTGCGCGCTGCGGTGCCCTCCGACGAGGGGCGCGAGCGGCTCGCAAAGGCCCTCGCCGCAGTGCGGCACGAGCCGCAGCCATCGCCGACAACCGTTCCACCCGCGCAGGTCACCGCCGAGGATCTGACGACCGGCAAAGTCTTCCCGCGGGCGATGCTGCCGTCGAAGCCCGGCAGGCTACCGAAGATGACGCCGGCACCGCGTGCGGCGGTCGGCGGCGTCGGCCGGACCACGGCTGCGTATGGCGGTCCACGACCTCCGAGCGGGCTCACGCCACGTGCGCCGGGCGTCGGGCCGCCGCGTCCGCGCGCGGTCGGCGAGCGGGAGCCGGCGACGATGACCCCGGGCGATCTCGTGCAGAATGCAAGCAACACCGCGGCGGCAGGCGCAGCCGCTACCGCTGCGCGCGACACGAGCGACGACGCGCCGCTCACGGAGGCGTCGCCGTCTTCCGTCCCGGGCCTCGCATCGCTGCTCGAGCCCTCGGATCCGCATCCGCTCACGTACCCCAGCAGCCGCGCAGGGCCGGCGGCGTTGCCGCTCTTCGACCACCTCGTCGAGCCGCCGCAGCTCGTGAAGGCGACGGGTCGCGTGAGCGACAGGTTTCGCCTCGGTACCCCGCTCGCCGGCGTCGCGCCGGGCAGGCCTCTCCACGCTGCCATCGACGACATCCTGCGCGACAGCCTCCCAAGCAATGTACCGCCCAACGTCTTTCCCAAGACGGATCCGCCGGGCGGCGTGCCCGAATCGCCGACGCGCAAGGACCAGAGGGCGCTCGCAGACTCGCTTGCGAGAGAGCTCGGAAAGCTCCCCGCCGCGCCTCCGCCCCTGAACGCAGCGGCGCCGCACCACCTGGGATCGACGCTCGTGGTGGCCACCGGGGCCGCGGGGCCCGGCCCGCAGCGCGCGCTGCCGTCCTCGTTCCCCGCGATGAATCGCACGCTCTCGATGAACGAGCGCGTCGACGTGCGGACGCCGAGCGTGCCGAGCGCGTCCGAGATCGTACACGCCGAGAAGCCGACCGAGCGACCGCCGCCACACCTGATGGCCACGTCGACTGCGCCGATGCCGCCCGTTCCACCGCCGATGCTGTCGCCGTCCACGGCGAAGATGCGAGCGTTCGTCGTGCCACAGGAGGCGCTGGGGTCGATGCCGCCGCCCGGTTCCGCGAGCCCGGGGTCCTCGCCGCCGGCCACGCTGCCGCTCGGCGCGATGAGCGCGAGCCCGGGCGGACCGGCCGCGGCACCACCGCCACGGCTGCCTGCACTGCCGGGCACGCATGCGTCCATCCCGGCTGACAGCACCCGTCCGAGGCGGCGCGGCGCGCCCGTCCTTGCGGCGGTCGGTCTGCTCCTCTTCTCAATCGCCGTGGGTGTCGCGGGCTTCGTCGCTTACGTGCGCTGGCAAAAGTCGCACACCCTCGCGGCGGTCGCCCCGCCGGCGACCACCGCGGTCGCGCCGCCGGCGTCGACGGCCGTCGCGACGCAGGCCTCGACGACCTCCACGTCACGCAGCCCGTTCGCGCAGCCCGATCCGCCGACCGTCTCGGCCGCGCCGCCTGCGTCCGCGTCCGCGTCTCCTTCTCCTTCCGCGTCGGCGTCCGCATCGGGAGAAGACGTCCCCGCAGGCATGGGTCGCGTCCGAACCACCGGCGCCGCACCGGGCCGCCGCGTCTTCGTCGACGAACGCACGGTGGGTCAGACCCCGGAGTCGGTGGTCGTCAAGTGCGGCTTGCGCGCGATCAAGCTCGGGAGCGCTGGCTCGACGCAGACCGTCGACGTCCCATGCGGCGGCGAGATCACCGTCGGCGATCGCTGAGCCTGTCGCGCAGGCCGCGTTCGCGCAGGCCGCGTTCGCTCAGGGCGCGAGACCGGCGTCCGCGCGGGCTGCCGCGGGGGACGCGCTCGGCGTCGCGCGGAAGTACGTCCAGAAGCTCATGGCCCAGTCGGCGCCGCCGCGATCGGTGGGGTGAATGCCGTCACCGGCGCGCTGTAGCTTCAGGTTGCTCGAATCGAAGAACTTGCAGGGCGCGACGTTGTCCTTGAGCACCTGGACGATGCCCGTATCGGGCTTCCACGTCGGCGGGCCCATCCAGTAGCACTCGGTCGTCCCGACGCGCTTGACGATGTTGCGGACGTTGCCGGCCATCGACACCGGGTAGGGGACGAACACGTCGTTCGTGCCGAGGGTAATGATCACGATGTCGGGACGATTCTTCTCGACGAGCGACTTCAGCTTCGGCGAGTGGTCGTAGCTGACGATCGATTCGCTGACCTTGTAGTCGCGAATGAGCTTCGCGCCCTCGGCGGTGAAGCGCTGCTCGAGCGCGCGCGTGAGGCCCAGCGTGCCGCCCACCATCGAGTCACCGACGTGCAGGACCGTCTTGCCCGCGAGCGAAGCCGGCGGCGCCGCAGCGACCGCCTCCGCGGCGCCGGCGTCGGCCGTATCTCCGAGCGCCGTCGCGAGACGCAGCTTCGCGGAGCCGGTCTCGAGGGGCGCCGAGAGCAGCACGGGCGCGGCGGTCGGCGTCGGGCCGAGCGCGCGGGAGGCCTCGGACGCCATGGGGTTACGCGAGCAGCCCGCAGCGAGCGCGGCCATCGCGGCCATCGCGGCCATCGCGGCCATCGCGGCCATCGCGGCCATCGAGAGAAGGAACGCGCAGCCCAGCACCTCGGGACGCATCGCGCTCCCTTATGACAGACCGCGATCCCGTCGTCGAGATTGCGGATCGAAATGGCCGGTGATTCGCGGCGCGGCGGTCTCTCTACTGGGCCGGATCGGCGCAGCAGCGGAAGCCGGTCGAGTAGTCGTGGTACCAGGCCTCGTGCGCGTCGGTCCGGTAGCCGCAGCCGTCACCGTTCTGGGTGACATCGAGGTAGTAGCCGCCCTGGAACGTGCCCGCCGAGTCGAGGACCCACTCGTGGAGGTTCCCGACCATGTCGTAGACGCCGTACCCGTTGGTGCAGCCCTCGTGCGAGCCGGTCTCGGCGAGGCCGCCGGCCATCTGGTTGAGGCGCTCGTCGTTCATCTTGTCCCAGGTCCACGCCTTGCCCTCGGCGACCGCCGTAGGGAAGAACGTACCGACTGGGCTCTTGCCGTTGTCGTTGCAGGTGCCGGGCGTGCGCTCGTTGGCGTAGCCGAATTTCTTCGGGCCGCCGTCGGCGTCGGGGCCCTTGCAGGCCGTCTTCCACTCGGCTGGCTTGCACAGGCGCTTGCCGGACCGGCCGCACGCCTCGATGGCCTGCTTCTCGCTGATGTAGCCCTGCGGAAAGACGCCCTTCTCGCTGACGGCTCGGAGCGCACCGTGAGAAAGGCCCTCGACGGGCTGGTAGTGCGGCCAGGCGCGCTCGCTGCCGTCGGACATGAGCTCGACCAGCGAGGCCTCGTACTTGTCGACGCAGAACTTGTCGTCGATGCTCGCCATGTCCGGCGGGCAGAGACCGTTCATCGCAAGAGGGCGGTCACCCGCCGCAAGGAGCTCGTCGACGGGAATGTCCGCGGTCGACGCAAAGTTGAGCCGAGCGACGCCTGGAAGCGCTCCGGACGCGAGGACGGGCTGAGCCGCCTCGAGATGGGCCTCGCCGCGCCCAGCGGCCAACGTCAGCGTGGTCGTCCCGAAGAGGCTCTGGCCGTGGAGCGCCGACGTGTTGTAGAGGCCACGGGCGCAACCGGCGGCTCCTGCGAGCGAGACGGCCGAGAATCCAACGAACGCTGCAATAAGGTAAGCCGGGTACGGGTGCTTGTTCACTTCTCACCTCCGGCACGGACTCAGTTCGACCCGCAGGAATGGCTCCCGACGGGATGAGCGTTTCGAGTACGACAGCTGCGTACTGGACTTCGCGTTACCAGGGGATACGTTGCACCAGGGGGGCCAGCCAACCCCAATCGGTCATTGGCCCTCATTTAGGTAGGACCTGGACCGCAAGGAACTCCATGACCGGATTGGAATTTCCATCGCGATAACGGCGGGTTCGGACGCGAAGGCTGAAGTGCGACATCACGGTTCGGCTAACGTGGCGACATGCCGCAGTGTGCACCTGCGAGAGCCGTTCGAGACGGCTCGAGGCTGAAGCGCAACGGACGACCAGTGTCGCGCGCCGACGACGCTCCTGGTCAGCGCCTGAGCGCCGCGTGCACGAGCCTCGCGTGAGGAAGGTCCCGGGCGCGTCGACGTCGACGGCGTTGCCGATTGGTTGCCAACAGCGCCGGAAGATCCGCGCCTGCTCCGCCGCGAGGATGGCGGGATCGGTTTAGGCGAACGCCGGCAGCGTGGTCGCGCTCGCGAGCTCCTTGTCGAACGGCCCCAGCCGGTGCGGCATGCGCGCTGGCCGAGCGCGAATCGCGCCAGGATTCCGAATTCCGTCGCCGGGCCGCCGGAGTCTGTTTTTCTCCTCTCGGTGAATCGCCTCTACCTCTCGCCAGGCATGTTCGGGTTCGGCCGCCTCGCGACGTACGATTACTTCGCGCACGTGGAGCGCGCGCTCGTGAAGCGCTTCGCGGACGCGGGCAAGCCGCTCGAGGCACACGTCGTCGATGTCTCACCGACCGCATCGATACGCCGGCGCGCGGTTCGCCTCGCAGAGCTCGTGGCGAAGACCGCCGACGACGGCGAGGGCACCATCCATCTCCTCGGTCACTCGACCGGGGGCCTCGATGCGCGGCTGGTGTCGTCACCCTCGGCGCGGCTGCCCACCGCGAAGGAGAACCTCGCGTGGCTCTCGCGGCTGCGCAGCGTCACCACCATGAGTACGCCGCACTACGGCACGCCGCTGGCGAGCTTCTTCGCGACGGTGAGCGGCCAGCGGATGCTCTACGCGGTCAGCGCGCTCACGTTCATCGGGCTGTCGCTCGGCGCTCCGCCGCTCGCGGCCGCCAGCGCGCTCGTCGTCGCCATCGGTCGCCTCGACCGCACGCTCGGCGTCGAGCTCCGGCTCCTCGATCGCACGACCGACGCGCTCCTGCGCGCGCTCGAGCCCGCCACGAGCCACGAGGTGCGCGGCTACCTCGATGCGATCCGTCGCGATCAAGGCGCGATGATCCAGCTCACGCCCGAGGCCATGGACCTCTTCCAGGCCGGCGTCGAGGATCGTCCCGGCGTCGCGTACCAGTGCACCTGCGCGCAAGCGCCCCCTCCGACGCCGGGCGGTCTCGCACGATCGCTCGGCGGCCCATGGCGCGCGATCTCGTCGGCGATCTTCACCACGATGTACGGCATCACCGCGCGCTACGACGAGCGGTATCCCTGCGCTGCGCCGGAGAACGGCGACGTGGTCGACACCATCCTCGTGCGCGCCTTCGGCAAGCTGCCGGGCGCTCGCGCCAACGACGGCGTGGTGCCGGTGCTGTCGCAGGTGTGGGGTCGCGTGGCGTGGGCGGGCTACGCCGATCACCTCGACGTGCTCGGCCATTTCCCCGGCGCGGTCACGCCACGGCCCTTCTTGTCGTCGCTCTTTGCACGAAAGAGTGAGGTCACCGCGGCATATCGTCGCGCACCGTCGCCGCATCGGCCCGTCGAGCTCGAGGTCGAGGTCGAAGAGGCGGCGGTCGCCGGGGGGGTCGCGCCCGATCCGGTCGCGGACACGCGGCACGTCGACTGGCTGCGGAGCGGGGCGGGCTTTGACGAGCGCTCGTTCGCCGTCCTCATGGACGCCCTCGCGACCGGGATGCTCGCCACGTGTTAGACTCGGTGCTTCGGTCTTAGGAGGTTTTTCATGAGCAGTCGTCGTCGTCTTTCTTTGGTCCTCGTTGCGCTTCCCCTCGCGTTCTACGCGTACGCCTGTTCGAGCGATGACCCCGCAGGAGGCGGAGGCAAGACCGATGATGCCGGCGGTGGCGGCACCGAAGGTGGTCCGGGGATCGACAGCAGCACGCCCGGCACCGACAGCAGCGTGCCCGACATGGACAGCAGCATGCCGGACGGCGGCGACGCGAGCGACGGCGCGCTCCCCGTCACGTGCATCGGCAACCCGCTGACGGCAGACGGCGGAAACCTCGACGGCGGCGTGACGCTCGACGCTGCGGTCACGACGCAGATCGTGACCGTTGCGCCAGGCACCTTCCTTGACGGGCCCCAGTGGCTCGACGCAAACGGTGGCTTCCTCGTGTACTCCGAGTTCGATCCCACATCGCGCATCCAGCGCGTCGCCGCGAATGGGAGCGCGCCAGGGACGTTCCGCGACGGTGGCTTCACTGCGGCGAACGGCCCGGTCGGTAGCGCGCTCCGCGGGGGGGTGCTCATCACAGCCGTCGACCAGAAGACCGGCGCTGGCACCGCAGGGTTCTTCGTCACCGCTGCGGACGGCGGCGCAGCGGCTCCCATCGCCCTCGGAGATTCTGGCTCGACCAGCCCGAACGACTTGGTCGTCGGGCCCGCCAACAACCTCTACTTCACCGACGGTCAATACCAGCAGTTCGGCCCGCCCGGTACCGCAGGTCTCTACCAGCTGTTTCCGGACGCGGCGATTGCGCGCGTCCAGAAGGACATCGGTCGGGCGAACGGCATCGCGCTATCACCTGACAATACGACGCTCTACGTCGGTATCGGTCCGATTACCGGAGATCCCGAGACGAAGGCGGTCCTCTCCTACACCGTGAATGCCGCTACCGGCGCCGTCGGCGCTGCCGGCACAGCATTCCTGGGTGTCGCGGATCTCGTCGACGTGCCGGACGGCATCGCCGTCGACGTAGGCGGCAACCTCTGGATCGCGGAGGCAGCGGCGAATGGCTCGGCCAATGGCCGCATCGAGGTCTTCTCGCCGGCAAAAAAGAAGCTCGGCACGATCCCATTCCCGGGCCAGCGCCCTACCGGCGTTGCGTTTGGCGGAGCGGACGGCACGAAGCTGTTCGTCACCACCGAAGCGAGCACGAGCGGAGGCATGTCTGCTGGCGTGTTCACCTACGTGAGCCGCTGCGCCGGCGTGAAGTGATCCGCGCGCGCGCGTGATTCCGCCGGCTCCGCCATCTCGGTCCTAGGGCGCCGCCGCCGCCATCCCTCACGGGAGAGCGGCAGGCGCCGGCGGTGCGCCGCCCGCGTAGCCGAGGAAGGTCACGTCGGCGTAGAGCTTGTCGCCGTTCCCGAAGGCGCAGGTCACCTCGCCCTCGGGCGTGGCAAAGCCGAAGCCGCTCGACCTCAGCGGCGGCGCGTTCTTCAGATCGAGCTTGGTCCACGCCTCGTGGCCGGGCTCGAGATCGAGCACGTAGAGGCCGGGCTGCGTCGTTTTCGCGTCGCTCGTTCCGCCGTAGACGAACAGCCTGCGGCCCACGGGATCCGGCATGCTGCAGCCGTTGCGACGACCCGGCGGCGCGTCGCCGGTCGGCGCGAGCTTCGTCCAGGTCGGCGCATCGACGGAGAGGTCGAGCGCCCACGCGTCCTGCGCCGCGTTGACCGGATCGGCGTTGTCGACCGGGAACTGCGCGCCGCTCCACACGACCAGTCTTCGCGAGGCGTCGTCGAATGCGGTGAACGAGCCGTAGCGCGGACTGGGAGACTTTGCCGTCTTCAGCGCGGTCCAGGTCGCCGTGTCGCCGGAGATCTTCACCGACCACGTGTCGGCGAGCGCGGCCTCCGTCGGCTTGGTCGAGATGCCGCCGAAGACGATGAGCTGGTCGCCCTTGGCGTCGTACGCGACCGTGTGCAGCTCGCGCGCGGGGCCCGCCCCGACGTTCGTGAGCCGCGTGAACGCATGCGCGGCGTCCGCGAGGTCGACGCGATAGAGCTCACCGTCATCGTTCGCCGTCGCGCCGAAACCGACGTACCCGCCGTAGAGGTAGAACTTCTTCGTGCCCGGGATCTGTGCGGCGCGACGAGAGCCGCCGGGGACGGGCAGGTCACCGGTCGGCACCCACGCGGCCCACGCTCCGCTCGCGACGTCGAGCCGCCACCCGTCGGCGAGCGGCGTGAGCTGCGGGCTGTATCCGCTGCCCTGGAAGAGATACGCGGCGCGCGCGTCCGCGTCGTAGAGGAAGACGCCGTGCTCGCGCGTCTGTGGTCCGCCCGGCGCGGTCCACGTGACGTGCTTCTGCCATCCGAGCTTGTGCACCTCGAGGGTGAGCGCCTGCACGACGTGCTGTCCCGCCCCGTCGGTGATGTCGATGCTCACCGGCGGCACCGCATCGGCCTGGAGCGCATAGCCGGGACGCAGGCTCAACGTGCCGCGCCAGACGCCGTCGGTGCTGGGCGTCGCGTCCGGGACGAGCTCGTTCCGGACGTCGCTCGTCACCGTGACGACGAGCTTCGCCGGCTCGCTCGTGCGGATCGCGATGGGCACGGTGGCGAGCCTTCCGTCGTAGACGGCGAGCGTCGAGGGCGCGCCTTCCCAGACCGGCGGCGCGGGCTTCGTGGCCGGCGCCGGAGACGATGTGGAGGACGAGCACGCCGCCGTCAGCGCGCACGCAGCGGAGAGCGTGAGCACCCGGACGAGAGAAGCGCGAGGGAAGAGCGAGCGAATGCCAAGCATGAGGTGCCCTGAGCATGGCATGTGCCGCCACACGCGAGGCCTGTTTTCCAGGCACGACGTCGTTGCCGTCAGGGCACTGACGGCGCTGCGTGCATGAAGCGCAGCGGCGCGCGGCGTGAAGCGTGAAGCGCGGCGTCGGGGTCAGGCGCGGAGCAGGACGAGCGCGTACTTGCGATCCGCGCCCGTGAACACGCGGTCGACGTGCCACCCCGCGGAGCTCGCGAGCGCCGTGAACCACTCGAGCGTGTACTTGTACGCGACGAGCGTCGTGATGGCCTCGCCGGGTCCGAAGTTCACCCACTGGCCGTAGACCGCCGCCCATTGCCAGCGCTTGCTCACCAGCTGGATCTCGACGCGTCCCTTCGCGGCGTCGTACACCGCGCCGTGATCGAACGCGGCGAGCTGGAAGCTCCCGCCGAGCTCGCGGTTGATGCGCGCGAGCAGGTTCAACCCGAACGATGCCGCCACGCCCGCACGATCGGCGTAAGCGCGTTCGAGCTCCACGCCATCCTTGTTCAGCTCGACGGCCACGAGCAGGCCGCCGCCTTCACCGCACTCGGAGGCGAGACGATGGAGCTCGTTCTTCGCATCGCGCGGCTCGAGCTCGCCGATGACCGACGCCGGTAGGTACGCCACGGTGCGGGCTGCGCGCGCGAACGGCGGGGACGAGCGAGCCGTCGAATGCGAGCGCGGGCATGACCACCATCGTGGTGCGGAGGATCGATGGCTTGGCCGGCTGACCAGGCTCCGCGGCGGTCACGCGTCGCGGCTCCGCGGCCCCTGGTCGCTCGCCGCGGAGGTCGCGAGGATCGAAGGGACGTCGCCGAGGCCGATGACGGCGATGGCCTCACGGCGCGCGTACGCGAGCAACGCGCGCAGGCGATCGAGGATGCCGTGCGCGGCGGCTTCGTCGTCGCCGTACGGGCTCGCCGAGGGCACGACCTCCACGTTGCGCAGCATGGCGTTGAGGATGACGGGCCGCGTCGGGGAGCGGCGTCGCGCGGCAG
>JAYTOQ010000732.1:0-6159 GCA_043747665.1 Polyangiaceae bacterium
CGCTGGGCCCACGCCGGGCGCGCCTCGATCTACCTGAAGGACAACGCGCAGGCGCAGGACGTCGAGTCGCTGAAGCAGGCGCTCGCGAACGTCCCCGGCATCCTCGCCGTTCGTTATCTCTCGGCCGCGCAGGCGCGTACCGAGTTCGGGCAGACCGAGGTAGGGCCGAAGGCGGAGCTCGCAGCGCTGCCCGTCGACGCATTTCCGGCGTCGATCGAGGTGGAGGTGCGGCCCGAGCTGAGCGACGCGGAGCTCACCGAGATCGTCGGCAAGCTCCGGCAGCTCCCCGCGGTCGACGATGTCGAGACGTATCAAGCGTGGACGGAGCGCCTCTCGCATCTCGTGAAGGGCGGCGTCGCCGCGGCCGCGCTCCTCGCGCTGGTGGTGTTCGCGTCGGTGCTCGCGGTGGTCGGTTCGACCATCCGCCTCGCGCTGCAACGTCGTCGCACCGAGGTCGAGGTGTTGAAGCTGGTGGGCGCGAGTGATCGCTTCATCAAGGGCCCGTTCCTCGTCGAGGGCAGCACGCAAGGGGCGCTGGGGGCGACCGGCGCAGTGGCCATCCTCGCCGCGCTCTTCTTCGTGGTGCGCGGGCGGCTCGATGCCGAGCTCGCGGGTCTCGTGGGGATCGAGCCGTCGTTCCTTCCCTGGTACGTCGTGGTGGGGATGATCGCGGTGGGCATCATTTTGGGCACGCTCGCTGCGCTGCTCGGTCTGCGGAGGCTCGTCACCGTATGAGCAACGCCGCGAAGCCGCTGCGCACGCTCCTCACGATGTGCGCGATCGCCCTGGCGGGCGCGCTGGCGACGGACGGGAACGCGGCGCCGGGACGGGGTGTCGAGCCGCGCCTCCGCGAGCCCGCCGGTCTGCTCGGCGTGATGCCGCTGCCGCCCGCGCCTTCGCCGAAGGGTACCTCGCCGGCGCTCGCCCTCGCCGCGCTCGACCGGCGCATCGCCGATCTCGACGCCGAAGAGCAGCAGTCGAAGCGCGATCTCAACGACCTCGGCGCGAAGATCGCCGAGGCGCATGCGCGCTCGCTCTCCCGAGGGCGGGCGTTCTATCGCCTGACGCGCGCAGGCATGCTGCCGGTGGGCGGCGGCTTCAACGAGCTCGTGTCGCATGCCATGCGCGTCGAGCGAGCACGTCGAGGGCTGGCTGCCGATCTCCAATCGGAGAAGACGCTCCGCAGCCATGGCGGAGATCTCTCGCGCAACCTCGAGCGCGTCGCGCGCGACCGCGTTGCGCTGGGAAGCCAGCGGAGCGCGGTCGATGCAGCACGCGCTGCTGCCGATGACGAGTCACGTCGCCAGTCCGCCTTCGATCGCGCGTTCACCGCGCCGTCGACCGGCGCTAACGAATACGTGGCGGTCTACGGCGGAAACGGCGCCGCGCCCGATCACGGAGGCAGCGGCTTCGCGTCCTCGCGCGGACGCCTGCTCTTCCCGCTGGCGGGCCGCTCCGAGGTCGTCGCTGCGCATCGCGAAGGCACCGGCGGTCCTGGTCTCGAGATCCGCGGCACGCTCGGCGCGCCGGTTCGGGCGGTCTTCGGCGGTCGCGTCGTCTTTGCCGATCGCTACGGCGCGTACGGGCGCCTCGTCATCCTCGATCACGGCGATCACTACTATTCGGTGAGCGGCAACCTCGCCGGCATGGAAGTGAAGGTCGGCGACGAGGTCACCGGCGGCGAGCGCATCGGCACCGTCGGCGACGACGGGAAGGGCCCGATGCTCTACTTCGAGGTCCGCCACGGCACCGAGACGGTTCCGCCGAGTCCCTGGCTCGGCATCTGAACGCCGCGTAGGACGTCCGTGAGGACATCGCATCATGCTGGGCGCTCGGCGGCGTGATGGCGGAGACCGGCACCACGCAGTACGCCGGCGTCCAGTGGCAGCAGTTGGGCAGCGCGGCGTGCAGCACGGCTCATCGCCTCTACTGCTTCGAGAACGGATCGACGCGAGCGTCACCTAAGGCAGGAAGCTCGTCGCGTCCGCCGCGTACAATGGTGGCCCGATGCCCCATCCGTCTCGTGTGCTGCTGGCCTCCGTCGCGGTCGTGACTCTCTCCACCCTCTCGGGTTGCGGCGCCTTTCGTCGCCTTGCCGGCAACGACACCATCAACCTCGAGAAGGCCGAGGTGAAGACGATGTCCGTCGACATCCGTCGCCAGCAGAAGACCATCTGTCCGCGCGAGCCGGTGCAGATGGCGATCTTCGCCGACGTCGTGCTCGACGGCGACAAGGCGCCGAAGCCGCTCGAGACCTGGAAGGGCAGCGAGGGCGTCAACAAGAACGACAAGCTCGACTTCGCGGACTTCGCATTCCACAGTGAGCAAGGTCAGTTCGGTCACGACGGCTGGTTCGCGCCAGATCCGAACCTGCTCGCCACCGCGAGCAAGGAGTTCGAGATCAAGAGCGTGTTCCGGCGGCGCCCCGACAAATTCTCGTTCACCACCAGCTACAAGCCCGACTACGCGTGCATCAAGGAGGGCGGCGGCGACGGCGGTCCTGGTCATGACGGCAGCGCCGGCAGCGAGGGCAGCTCGGGCAAGGGCGGCGCGAGCGGCTCGACCTCGTCGGCGGGCGGTGAAGGTGGCGACGCCGGCAACGGGACGAGCGGCGGCTCGGGCGGCGACGGCACCTCCGGTCCGCGCTTCACCGTCTATGCGACGATCGTGAAGACCGCCTTCTACGAGCGCCTCGTCGCCATCGCGATCGACGGCGACAAGAAGGATTTTCTCCTCGTGCCCGAGGGTCAGCCGATCACCATCCACGCGCTGGGCGGCGCCGGGGGCGTCGGCGGTCCGGGCGGCCACGGCGGCACCGGGGGCGGCGGCGGGGCGGGAAATCCAGGCGGACGCGGCGGTAAGGGCGGCCAAGGTGGCAACGGGGGGAGCGGCGGCAACGGCGGTCCGGGCGGCGCGATCGATTACGTGTATGATGCAAGTCATCCGGAGCTGCGCGCCGCGATCAAGCTCGACGTCGCCGGCGGCTCTGCGGGGCCTCGGGGGCAGGGCGGCGGCGCAGGGTCGGGCGGAAGCGGCGGCAGTGGCCTGACGCCCTCGAGCCAGGGCAGCGGTCCGCCTCCGCCGTCGGCGAAGTCGGGCGCGTCCGGGCCGGAGGGCTCACGCGGATCCGATGGCGCGCCGGGGCGACCCGGAGCAGCGGGCCGCTCGAATGCCGCGCCGGGCGCAGTGAAGGACAAGTTCGCCGGCCGCGCCGAGGTCACGCCGCTTTGAGCCTGGTCACGCCGCTTTGAGCCTGGTCACGCGGCTTTGAGCCTGGTCACGCGGCGGGGTCTGCTCGGTGGCTTCGCGACGTTCCCGCTAATCGCGCTGGTGAGCTCGCCGCCGCTCATCGCGGCGTGCGGAGGACGTCCGCCGGAGACGCCGCTCGCCCATCTCTACGGATCCGAGTGGGTACACGGCGCGTACAAGCTCTACGCAACGAAGTACGCCGCCGTGCAGAGCTCCGCGGACGAGACGAGCCACGAGGTGTATCGCGTGCTCGCGCAGAAGGGGATCGTGGCGCTCGATGCGCTGCAGTCGCGCGACGTACCGTTCTTCGTGCGCGTGGATCCGAGCGCGCACTCGTTCAGCATCGAGCGGAAGGTGCCCGAGCGCCTGACGTTCAGCGCCGACATGACCGACGCAGATCGCAAGAACGCGGAAGCGGGGTGGAAGAAGGCGCGCGACAACATCCACCTCGACTACGAGGAGGTGCGCCGCCTCGATCACGCGCTGACGCGACTGCTCGGTCAGGTGCAGAAGATACGGAATGCCATCGAGGAGGGCCGCGTCGAGCAGTACCGGATCGTGCAGCAACTGGTGGAGCTGAAGGCTGATTCCACGCACCTTCCGTATCAGTTGCCCTATCAAGTGACGCCCCGGGACTACCAGGAGATCCTGCTGCTGCTGCTGGAGCGTCTCGAGGACGATCGCGCGCGGCTCGGTGTGCTCGAGGGCGACGTCGTCGCCGTGGGTATGACGGTGCGTTCCACGGACGCCAACTCGGCGACGATGGCCGCGAGCATCAGAAAGGTACTGCTGGCGGTGCTCGAGGACGGCACGGCGGCCAAGGAGAGCGAACGCGCCCCGCTCTTCCCGGCGGATCAGGGCGAAAAGGCCAAGCTGCTGGCAAAGGCGCGCGAGCTGCAGGCGAGGATCGAGACGAGCGCCGAGTTCATCGCGTGGCGCAAGGCCGAGACCGAGAAGCAGCTCGCGGCGCTGGGCGCATTCCTCCAGGCGCTCGACGCGATGACGGGTCTACCGACGTCGTCGGTCTACAAGACGGTGCTCGGCCTGTGGCGCGGCGACCACGACTACCTGACGTACCTGAAGACCATCGTCGGGTTCGTGCCCCACGGCGGTGCGGTGGCGCGAACGATCCTGGAGGCCATCGAGTACACCGAGAAGGCGCGGCAGATCGGCGGCACGGTGGTGGCGACGGTGCGAGCGGCTTCGAACGTTGCGTCGGGCGGCGTTCTCGATGCGCTGGCCGCGGAGGCGAAGGCGCAGGTGACGGCGCAGGCGACCGCGCAGGCCAAGGGCGTGGTGCTGAACACCGCGTCACGCTTCGCGCTGGAGCGCGCGGACAAGCAACTCTCATTCTTCAAGGACAAGGCCGAGGTCACCAAGGTGACGGAGCTGCTCTCCCAGACCGACCTCGTCAGGCAGCTGATCCCGGCGCTCTGACGCTCCCGCCGCTCGCGTGTCCAGTAACACTCGACGTCCATTAGCCTGATTTTACCCGGATTTCTGGACAGTCGAGCGCCAGAGATCAAGATTTTGCGCAATTATGCGCCAGCATGGCCATCTCGGCCGCTTGTCCATTACTAATGGACATGGCATAAGAGTGGACATGCGGCTCCTGGAAGCGGACTTCACCCCGTACTTGGCGCGGCTCGGGGAGATCCCGTTCGTCGCCGATGCGCGGCTCCTCGAGGTCGGGGCGGCGCGTCGGGGCCGCGAGGTCGACGCGCGCGTGCTCGTCCGCGCACGGGACGGGAAGAAGTCGACCCACTCGGCCGAGCTGAAGCGGACGCACCTCAGTCGCGAGGCCGCAGAGCGGCTACTCCACATGCGCAGCGCCGACCCGGACCTGCTGCTGTTCGCGCCGTACGTCGGACGTGAGACCGCAACTCGACTCGCCAAAGCACAGCTCAACTTCGTGGATCTCAGCGGCAACCATCACCTGCAGATCGGGGAACGTTATTACTCTCACGTCGAGGGCAAGCGGCAGGAGCAGCCGCTCGCGACGACTCGAGGTCTGCGTGCGCCGGCCTACCGGGTGCTGTTCGCGCTCCTCGTGAAACCCGACCTCGTGAGCGCCTCTGCGCGCGCGCTCGCCGAAGCGGCGGGCGGTGTCAGTCCGCAGACCGCGCTCGACGCACGCCGCCGCCTTCAGGAACGCGGGTTGCTCGTGGGCCCACCGCGGGCGCCGAAGTGGCATCCCAGCGGCCGGAAGGGTGCGCTCGACCTGTTCATCAGCGGATACGCGGCGACGCTTGCACCGCGGCTGGCGATCGGACGCTTCCGCGCGCGACAGCGGGACACGGTGGAAATGGAGGCGGCGCTCGCATTGAAGCTCGACGCCATCACGAGCTGGCGCTGGGGCGGAGGAGCGGCCTGCCAGCGCCTGACCGGGTATTACCGCGGTGACACGACGACGGTCTATGTCGAGGAGGCGCCGCTCAAGCTTGGCCACGATCTCGAGCTCGTCGCCGACCGACAGGGCCCGATCTCGATCGCAAAGCGGCCGTCGCCGCTGGCCTTCGAAAGCCCAGTGCTCGATACGGTGCATCCGCTCCTCGCCTACGCCGACCTTCTCGCTGACGGCGAGGAACGCGCGAGGGACGCCGCTCGAGAGATCTACCAGCGGTTCCTCGCGCCTCACCTCGGACGTGTGCCGTGACGCTCGCGATCTCTCGAGGACACGGCGATCTGCTCATCGCTCTCGGTCGTGCGGAGCCGAGGCGGCGCGTCGTGGTCATCGGCGCGGTCGCGCTGAATCATCACGTCCCGCTCGAGCGCAGCACGGCAGACGTCGACTTCGTCATCGTCGCGGAAGAAGCCGAGACCGCCGCCCTGCTTCGCTCGCTCCACTGGGACCCCGATGCTCATCAGCAACATCGCTGGCGCGATCGGCATCGCAACGCCGTCGATGTC
>JAYTOQ010000733.1:0-2274 GCA_043747665.1 Polyangiaceae bacterium
GATCACGACGTCGACGTCCGGCAGATCACGTGCAAATGCGACGCAGCCTTCGGCGAGCTCGACGCCCGCACGACCGCCGTTGAACATCTTCCAGTTGCCGGCAACGAGAGGGCGACGCGAGGGGTTCATGAGCGCGGGGAGCCTACCCTAAGGAGGATCCATTGCCTACCAGGCCTCGAGACGCGCGAAAGGCCCGGATTGTTCCGCGAAACCGTGCTCAGGTCGCCGACTGCTGCGGGTTGCGGCGGAGGACCTCGATGCCGGGGAGCTTCTTGCCCTCGATGAGCTCGAGCGATGCGCCGCCGCCCGTCGAGATGTGGCTGAACTTTTCGGCCACGCCCTCGCCGGCTTCCTTCACCGCGAGGGCGCTGTCGCCGCCGCCGATCACCGTGAACGCGCTGGAGTCGGCGAGCGCACGCGCCACGGAGAACGTGCCGTTCGAGAAGGCCTTCTTCTCGAAGAGCCCCATCGGCCCGTTCCAGAACACCGCCTTCGCTTTGTCGAAGTGCTTCTGAAAGAGCGCGATCGACTTCGGTCCGATGTCGAGCGCCATGGTGCCCTCCGGGATCGCGCCGACGTCGACGACGGTGCCTTCGGAGGCGTTGATGTTCGACGCCACCACGACGTCGATGGGCAGAACGAGGTCGACCTTCTTCGCCTGGGCCTTCTCGAGGATGGTTCGCGCGAGAGCCAGCTTGTCGTCCTCGACCTTCGAGGCCTGGAGATTCGCGCCGCGCGCAGCGAGGAACGTGTTGGCCATCGCGCCGCCGATGATCAGCGCGTCGACCTTCTCGAGCAGCGCATCGAGCACGGCGATCTTGTCGGAGACCTTCGCGCCTCCCAGGACCGCGATGAAGGGCCTGTCGGGGTTCGTGACGATCTTGCCGAGCGCGGCGATCTCCTTCTCGAGGAGGAAGCCGCAGCCACGCTCGCGCATCAGCTTGGGAAGCGCATGGACTGAAGCATGAGCGCGGTGCACGGCGCCGAACGCGTCGTCGACGTAGACGTCGCAGAGCTCGGCGAGCTTCTGCGCGAAGGCCTCGTCGTCCTTCTCCTCTTCGGGATGGAAGCGGAGGTTCTCGAGCAGGCAGAGCTGCCCCGCGCGCAGATCGAAGACCACCTTCTTCGCCGCGTCGCCGATGCAGTCCTCGGGGATGTGGACCTCGACGCCCAGCTTTTCGGCGAGCCGCGCGCCGATGGGCTCGAGCGAAAGCTTCGGATCAGGCCCTTTTTTTGGCCTCCCGAGGTGGCTGGCGAGAATCACGCGCGCGCCGCGCTCGAGCGCGTGCTTGATGGTCGGGAGCGCCTCGACGATGCGCGCGTCGTCCGTGATGACCATCGTGCCGTCGGGCTGTTCCTCGAGCGGCACGTTGAAGTCGACGCGAATGAAGACGCGCTTGTTCTCGATCGGGAGATCCTTGATGGTCGTGATGCCGGCCAGCGACGTCATGATCAGAGCTTCGCTGCGACGAGCTGCGCGAGCTCGACCATGCGGTTCGAGAAGCCCCACTCGTTGTCGTACCAGCTCATGACCTTCGCGAAGTCGGTGCCCATGACCTGGGTGACCGTGGAGTCGAAGATCGACGAGCGCGGGTCGCCGATGAAGTCGCTCGAGACGAGCTGCTCCTCGGTGTAGCCGAGGATGTTCTTCATCGGTCCTTCTGACGCGGCCTTCATGGCGGCGTGGATGGCGTCCTTGGTCATCGGCTTGTCGGTCTGGAACGTGAGGTCGACGACGCTGACGTCCATGGTCGGCACGCGGATGGCCTGGCCGTCGAACTTGCCCTTGAGCGCGGGGATGACCTCGGCGAGCGCCTTGGCGGCGCCGGTGGACGACGGGATCATGTTCATCGCGGCGGCGCGTGCGCGGCGGAGGTCACCCTTGCGGTGCGGGATGTCGAGGACCGCCTGGTCGTTCGTGTACGAGTGCACGGTCGTCATCAGTGCGCGCGTGACGCCGAACGTGTCGTGGAGGACCTTCGCGACGGGCGCGAGGCAGTTCGTGGTGCACGAGCCGCACGAGATGATGAAGTGCTTGGCCGCGTCGTAGACCTCGGTGTTGACGCCGAGCACGATGGTGGCGTCTTGGCCCTTCGCGGGCGCCGAGATGATGACCTTCTTCGCGCCTGCCTCGATGTGCGCGTGCGCCTTCTCCTTGTCGGTGAAGAGGCCGGTGCATTCGAGGATGACGTCCGCGCCGAGCTCTTTCCACGGCAGCTTGCCGGGATCCTTCTCGGCGACGATCTTGATCTTCTTGCCCGCGATGGTGAGGAA
>JAYTOQ010000734.1:0-3547 GCA_043747665.1 Polyangiaceae bacterium
GGCCCCGGGGATAGGAGCGCGTACCCGACGTCGCTGCGAAGAAAGCCGAAGGGTGCGACGAGGCGCCCGGCCGCGACCGCGTCGAGCACGAGTGGGTACGGGCCCATCGCAAGACCGAGTCCCGCGATCGCCGCTTGAAGGCTCTCCGCGAAGTGGTCGAAGACGAGCTCGCGCCTCATGGGGAGCTGTCGATCGGTCGCACCCATCCAGTCGACGAAGGCCCGCGGTCGCGTCCGCGTGCTCAGCAGCGAGACGCGCAGTCGGTCGCCCTCGCAGAGCGCGCGGGCCACCTTCGGGCTGCAGACCGGTCCCAGCCACTCCTCCATGAAGGGGGCGCACGTGACGCCCGCCGGAATGGGGAAGTCCTGCCGTCGGATCGCGAGGTGAGCGCCGCTCTGATCGAAGTCGGGCGTGCCCCCGCTCGACGCGACGTGAACGGCGAGGTCTGGGGCGCGCTTCTGCAAGCCTGCTAGTCGCGGGATGAGCCACTGCACCGTCAGCGTCGGCTCGCACGAGACGACGATAGGGCCGCTGCGTCGGCGTTGGAGGGCCGAGAGGCCGTCACGCAGGGTGAGAAACGCGCGCTCCGTCGTGAGCACGAGCTCACGCCCTTCGGCGGTGAGGACCGGCGCGCGCCCCCCGCGGACGAAGAGCCGGACGCCGAGCGTGTCCTCGAGGAGCCGGATCTGCCGACTGATCGCCCCATGTGTGAGGTGCATCTCGCGCGCCGCGGCACTGAAGCTGCCCGCGCGCGCGGCGACGTCGAAGCAGTGCAGCGCGTGCAGAGAAGGGAGGGCCGCCAACGAGAGCATGATGTGAGTCTTACTCACAGCATTCGCGAAAACAAATCGGCTGCGCGGGACCTGTCCGCGCTGGTAGGAAATGCGCGAGGTGAATCGATGATCGATCTTCGTAGCGACACGGTGACGTTGCCGACAGCGGCGATGCTCGAGGCCATGAGCCGGGCCAAGCTGGGCGACGACGTCTACGGGGAGGACCCGACGGTCTCGTCCCTCGAGCAGCATACCGCCCAGCTCCTGGGCAAGGCGGCGGGCCTGTTCGTACCGAGCGGCACCATGGGCAATCTATGTGCGATGCTCACGCACTGTGCGCGCGGATCACGGGTCATCGTGGGACGCGAGAGTCATATTGTTCGCTACGAAGGGGGCGGGGCCTCGGTCCTGGGCGGGCTCATGCTCGACCCCGTCCAAAATCTCGATGACGGCGGAATCGACGCTGCCGAGCTCGACGCCGCCCTCGAGAGCCCGGACGACCCGCACGTGGCGCCGGCGGGAATGCTCGCCCTGGAGAACACCCACAATCGCTGCGGGGGTAAGGTGCTCGACGCGGCGCGCATTGCTCGTCTCGCCGACGCGGCACACGAGCGCGGCATCCCCGTTCACGTCGATGGCGCGCGCCTGTTCAACGCCGCGGCAGCCCTGGGTGTGCCGGCACGGTCCCTCGTGACCACGGCGGACAGCGTTCAGGTCTGCTTCTCGAAGGGTCTTTCAGCGCCCGTAGGCTCGATGCTCCTCGGTACGACCTCGTTCATCCACCGTGCGCGCCGCATTCGCAAGATGCTCGGCGGAGGAATGAGGCAAGCGGGAGTGCTCGCCGCCGCGTGCCGCGTGGCGCTCGACAGCATGGTGCACCGCCTCGCGGACGATCACGCGCGTGCCAGGTGTCTCGCAGCGGGGCTCTCTCGACTCGGGAGCGCCTTCGACGTCGTCGAGCCGGCGTCGAACATGGTCTTCGTACGCGCGAAGGACGCGGACGGGGCCGTCGCGCGCGTGGTCTCCACGCTGCGCGAGAACGACATCCTCGCGAGTGCCGTCGACGGCGTTCGCCTGCGCCTCGTTCTACACGCCGGGATCCGCGACGAGGACGTCGAACGAGCTATCGCGGTCTTCGCCCAGCTACGGGCTGCATGATGAGCGGCGGGATCGACCACGCGCGCGCGACGACCGCCGTCACTGGAACGTCGCCGTGGCATCGATCGCGAGGTCGCCGGAGCCCTTCTCGTTGCCGCCGGCGTCGAGAATGGAGAGCGGGCCCTTCAGCGTGATCGCGGAGATCTCGCCGTCGGTCGGACGCACGTCGATCGTACCGGCGAGCTTCGAGCGGAGCCGCGTTCGCGGGTCGATCTTCTGCGTGATCGTGAGGGTGACGGCGAACGGAGCACGCTGCGCCGTGCTCGGCTGGAGGATGAACTCGACGCCGTCGATGACCGTCGATCCGTCGTCCTTCTGGCCGAGCAGCTTCAGCATCGCGTCCGACGAAGGGATGAGCTTCTCACCGACCTTCACCGGGCGCGCGGGGAGAAACTCTTTCGTCTTGTCGGTCTCGAAGAGCGTGTCGTAGTGCTCCTGAAGCTGCGCGAGCTGCGCGGCAGCGATCTTCGCGCCTCCGGCGTCCTGCGCGGTCAGCTTCCCGTTGTCGCCGCGGCTGACGACGAAGCGCGAGCCGGCGATCGGATTGACGGAACGCTTCTCGTCGCCGGTCCCCTCCTGCTTGGTCGTGATGAGCTGCTTCACGTCGATCGTAGCCTTCGTGACGCGGAACTCGTCGGAGGCCTGCACGCTCACCAGCGCTTGATCGTCCGTCGTCTCGCGAAACACCTTCCCCTCGAAGGTGAACTTGAGCGCCATCTTCTGCGAGAGAGTGACCTTGCTCCCGGACTTCGGCGGGCGGCGTGCAAACGTGACGTCGGTGGTGGGGGCCGGCTCCGAAGTCGCGCCGGCCTCCGCCTGCTTGGCGAGGTTCTCGAGGACCTTGCTGCAACCGGGCAGAGAGGCAAGGCAGACGACCAGCGTGAAAACGGTGCGCTTCATCCAAGTGCGAACATATGGGCGATCCCTCGCCCCATCAACAATCGCATGGTGACTACGAGGCGTGAATTAGAGCAATTGCTCTATTTTGAGGATCGCCAGTGAATTACGCTCGTCCGTACGTCCTCGCCGTAGCCGGAACGGTCTCCGCTCTCGTTGTCGCTTGCGGAAACGCCGGCTCTTCGTCCGACGCGGCCGGAGGCCGCGACACCCCCGGACCGACGACCCCCGACCTCACCGCGGCGCCTCGCACACGAAGCCGCTCTCCTACGCGCGCGCTCGATCAGTGGCTCGACTTCCTCGGGAACCGGCTCGGCGGCAAGCCTCTCAGCGGGACCTGCGTTCTCGAGCCGGCCGAGACCTGCACCAGCTCCTCCACGGCGACGGTCGCGAGCGCATCGCTCACCGCGGTGTGCAACGCGTACGCGGGGAGGAGCACCACGCCGGCTGCGCGAGAGTCGTCGTCGGCCGGCGGAAGGATCAGCGTCGGGAGCCGCCACAGGGCCCGACAGCGACGATCGATGGAGGCGCGGACCGCGATCGACGCGATCGCATGTCGAGATCGACGGCAATTCGTGCCTTCCGTCGACATGCGGGTGTCGGCATCACGCTTGCTGCTACGGCATGCATGAAGACCTCCCTGCTCGCCGCCATCGCGCTCTTCCTGTCGCTCACTACCTTTGCCTGCTCGGCCCCGCCCCCCGAGCCCGAAGGAAGCA
>JAYTOQ010000735.1:0-24171 GCA_043747665.1 Polyangiaceae bacterium
CTCGAGTTGTGCTCGCCCGACTGGATGCTGCTGCCGGTCTCGGTCCGTGCAGCAGGCGGCGGCTCGGCGCCGTCGCTGCTCCAGGCCGCGTACTGATCGGCGTACTGGTCGGCGATGCTGCGCGACGTCTGCTGCGCGTGCGGGGTTCCCCCCGGCGGAGGCATCGCGATCGGTGCGAGCGGAGAGATGGGAGGCAGCGGAGATGCCTGCGCGGGCGAAGGGATCGGCGCGCGGTCCGGCGCGCGGTCCGGCTGCATCGCCATGGGCGCTGCGTACGCGGGCTGCTGCTGTTGCTGGTGCTGTGGCGCGGGCTCGAGCTCCGGCGGAGGCTGGCTGTCGCGCTCGTCGCCGTAGGCTTCGCCCTGCACGCCCTGCCGTAATTCCAGGCCCTTGCGCCATCCGTCGACGCTCATCACGCGCACGACCTGACGATGCGGATCCTGCGCGAGCTCGATCTCGACGGGCTGGAGCTGCTGCCCGTTCTGATCCATCACGAGGCGTACGCGCGGCTTCTCGCCCGGACCCCTGGGGCCTCGGATGACCTCGGCCACCTCGCCCGTCGCGAGCTGCACGACCGTGCCCATGGGCAAGAGGCCGAGCGCCGACACGAGCATCCGGAGCACGGTGCGGTCCTGCGGATCCTTGAGCTCGTCGGAGAGCGCAGCGACCGCGTAGTCGGGCGTCGGCGGCAGGAGCCCGGGCTCCGGCGTCAGGAGGTCGTTGTAGCGTCGCGCGATGGCGATGAGCTTCGCGTGCAGCGTCGGCGCGCGCGCTCCCCAGTACACGGGACCGAGCCACTGCTGGCGGCGGAGCCAGAGCGCTTCGAACGTGAGCACGGTGCGCGTGATCGACGGCTCGTTGACGCGACCGAGCGCGGTGAGCACCGCGGCGGCGCCGGCAGCGAGGCGGTCCTCCTGATCCTCGGAGAGCGTGGTCGGCCCGGCCATGCCCGGCATCGCGGGGCCCGCTGCCTGCGAGAGCGCCATCGCGCGCGGTCGCGCGACGTCGTGCATCATGCCGGCCATCGCGATCTGCGAGAGGATGGCGCGGTCCTGCGTGACCTCGCGCGCCATCGAGACGGCGAGGATGGCGGTGTTCACCGCGCGACCGGCCTCGTCGAAGTTCGCATTGCGGACCTCGGTGACGCCGAGGAACGCTGGCGTCGAGCCGTCGGAGAGATCGACGAGGCTCTGCGCGATGCGCTTGATGCGGCGCGGGAGGATGTAGCGGCTCGCCTGCAGGTCCTCGAAGAACCGCCGCATGATGACGACGGCCGAAGCGTACATGCGGACGATGCGCTGATCGGGAGAGAGGTCCTCGAGCTCGAGACCGCGGAGACGCGCAGAATCGGCGACCTGCCGGAGGCGAATCTTCGGGGTCGGCGAGCGGAAGGTCCCGGCGCCGGCGCGATAGCTGATCGAGATTTGCTCGGCGAATGCGAGGAGCTCCTCGCGCGTGAGGTCGCGCTGGATGGAGAGCTCCGAGCCACCGAGGCGCTCGAAGAGCTCACCGAGCTCGGCGGCGGCCTCGTAGGTTCCGCGCGAGCCCTTGAGGAGCTGGCCGGCCACGAAGACCGCCTTGTGCGCGAACATGACGTTGACGTTTGAGCCGGAGCGCAGGCAGTAGTCGCCGATGATCTGGTGCGTCTGTTCGAGCTGGCGCGTGAACGCCTGGTTTGTCAGGTCGTGCATCTGCGCGAGCTTGGTCAGGCGATAGATCGCGATGACGACGCCAGCGCCGAGCTCACGGGCGTGCTCGCGCCTGACGCCCTCCCCCGCGTCGTTGGTCACGATGTCGAGCCGCATCGTCATGCGGTCGCACCTCCTCCGGGCGCCGCCGGCGATGCCGCGAGGCGCTGACCGATGCGCTTGGCAGCGGCCGCCGCGGCCATGCGCGTCTCCTCGGAGAGACCCCATCGCGAATTCGCGAGCTCGTGCAGCGCAGCGCCGGTCTGGCGGGACCGCGACAGCTCCCCGAGCAGCTCGGCGGCGAGCGCGCGCGTCGCCTCGCGGTTCTCGCTCACGAGCACGCCGCCCCTCTTCGCGATGTCGAGCGCGAGCAGCTCACCGCGCTCGGGCGCGAGCACGATGGCGGCGCGCAGCAGCTCGCGGCGCTCGTCGTTTCCGAGGTCGTTGAAGTTCTTGCTGTTGATGATGCGCGCCACGGTCACCCACACGTTGCGCATCTGGTAGCGCGTCGACGTGCGGAGCGCGGCCAGACGAATGAGCGCCGACGCGTTGTCGAGGAGGGCGCTGACCTCCTGCTGCGCGTGGTCTGCGGACGGAGCGATGAGGACGCGCGCCTCGATGCGCACGTTCACGTCGTCGCTCTGCGCGAGCTGGGCGAGCGCCTGCTTCGAGCCGATTGTCCCGGCGCGGCCGAGCATCTGGATGAACGTGGCGACGGTGTCGGGATCGCTGCCGGGAACCGCCGCCGCCACATCTTGCTCGCGTCCGCCCAGGTAGCGTTCGACGAACGACGCGAGCACGTTGCGGAGCTGCGGATGCGTGGTCTCGCGCAAATTCGAGAGCACCGTCGGGAGCTCGTTCGGTCCGAGCGACGACAGCACGCCCACGAACGCCTCGAGCGGTCCGGGGTCGTTGCGCAGTCGCTTGAGCACCAGCTCCAGCGTCTCGCCGCCGAACATGGCGTTGGTCAGCGCGGCGGCGAGCTTGCCCTGGTTGTCTGGCCCCTGGACGCGCTGGCGCAAGCGTTCGATGACTGCCTGACTGAGCTGCACCGCGACCCCGATGCGCCCGGACACCGCGAGATCGGCGGAGGACTTCCGGAGCGAGGCCAGCACGAGCGGCGCGTCGCGATTGGCTGCCGAGTCGAGGTAGCCCTCGACGAGCGCGTCGACGTAGCGCTCACTCCAGACCTCGCGCGGGATGTCGAGCTGCGGGAGGAGAGCGCCGCGCATCGGCTCGTCGAGCGCGAACGGCGAGCGATCGCGCTGCTTGTTGAGGGCCTGGTCGTCGGTCGAGAGCGCCATCGCCTTCGCCTCGATGCGATTCATCTGGTTCTGCGCGGCGCGCTCAGCGAGGTCCTCGATCTGATCGGCCTCGCCGTAGAACGCCTCGCGTTCGGCGGCGTCGCCTTCGGCGAACGCGTCGACGACCTCGTACGTGACGTGCGGAAGCGCCTTCTCCCAGAACGCGGCCGCGAGGTCGTCCTCGGGGGGAAGATCGCGACCCGGATCGAGGAGAAACAGCGCGAAGAGCTCGCGGAGCTCGTCGGCGGTGACGCCCGGCTCGATGCCGAGCGTGCGCATCCCGCACGCGAAGAGGTTGTAGGGGATCGAATCGAAGGGCGCGCCCGGCTCCCAGCAGGTGTGTCCGAGCGTCATGAACGAGTAGGGACGGATCGCCCACTGGATGAGCCCCGGCTGCTGCTTCAACGCCTCCGTAATCGCCTCGTGCGCGGTGCGGAGCGTGCGATCGGTCGCGGGATGTTGCCAGCCGAACTGCCGCACGCTCGGGAGCACGCGGTCGAAGTGCTTCATCAAATCGCGCAGCGCTTGAACGCGCGGATCGGAGTCCGGGATCTCGAGGCCGACCGGATGGAGCGAATGCGCCTGCGGCGTCTGCGGCGTCTGCCCGAGCGGCTGGTAGCCGACCATCGGGTCGTACGCAGGCTGCTGGAGACCCGCTGGCGCCTGCGAGAGCTGCGGGTGCGCCTGCGTCATCGACGGAACATTCACTGCCGCCATGCCGCCGAGGGACGGCTTGCCCATCGGCTGCGGTTGCTGCTGCTGTTGCGCTACCTGGGCCTGCATCGCGGGCGCGGGCGCGGCGGGCGCAGGCTGCGGTGCGGGCGCCTGCTGCTGGTTGATCTTCGGGAGCGGCGCAGGCGCGGCGGGGAGGTTCGCGACCACCTCGTGCGGGCGGGGCGGCGGGAGAGCCTCGAGCGCGTCGACGTTCTGCGACGGCATGAGGTCCATCAGGCCGCGCTGCATCTCGCGCGCATCCTGGAAGCGATTGCGGCGGTCCCACGCGAGGGCCTTGTCGATGACTTTGATGAGCTCGATCGGAAGATGCGGCGCGAGACGAGCGACGGACGGCACCGGCTTGGTCGCGGCCATGACGAGCGCTTCCTGCTCGGTGCGGCCGTTGTTGATGCGATGTCCCGTGATGAGCGCGTGCATCATCGCGCCGACGGAGAAGATGTCGGCACGACCGTCGAGCTGATCGACGAGACCCATCGCCTGCTCGGGGGACATGTACGCGGGCGTCCCGAGCGCCGTGCCGGTCGCGGTGCGCTCCGACGTGGCATCGCGCATCTGCGCGACGCCGAAGTCGAGCACCTTGATCTCGCCTTCGTTGGTGATGAAGATGTTGGCGGGCTTGAGATCGCGGTGGATGACGTTGATCGCGTGGCACGACGCGAGGCAGTCGACGACGCGTTCGCAGATCTGGAGCACGCGACCGATCGGCATCGTGCGGCCGCATTTCTTCCAGGCATCGCGGACGGTCTCGCCGAGGAGCAGCTCCATGATGAGGAACGGCTCGCCCTGCTCGGTCATGTCGTCGTCGAGGACCTGGACCGTCGCCGAGTGATTGACCTTGTTCGAGACGTAGGCCTCGCGGAGGAACCGCTCGCAGATGGTCTTCTCGCGCGCGAAGTCGGCGTGGAGGATCTTGAGCGCCGCGCGCTGACCGTTACGGTGAGACGCTGCGTACACCGCGGCCATGCCGCCGACGCCCAGAAGGCCTTCGACCGTCCACTTCCCTTTGATGACGACCCCTACCCTGGCGGTAGGACCCTGCTCATCACCGGCTTTGGAGGACTTCACCAGGTCGGCCACGCGCACTCACCGTCCGTCCCCACGGACGACTCCTGACTCCGAGGCGCTCCGACGGCCAGATGCCCGACGGGGTGCCTGATGGGGAGAAACCCGAACACTCAAGCGAGCCTCGAAGGCTCACGAGAAGGATATCGAGCCGCGCGAGCCGTGGACACCATAATTGGGGAGCGCACAGGCAGGAGAGGCCTCGCGCGCAGCGCAGTTTTGGGCGACCCGGCTCGTCCCGACGAAGAAGACGGTCCCCGCCCTGACGCCAATCGGCTCCGCAAGGTGTAGGCCAACGTGGGCGAGACCCCGGAAAACTCCACGATCCCGCGGGCCGCCGGCAGAGGCGACCGCGGGCGCGCCGCCGTCCGCGCGGTTGGGTTGCCTTCAGCGAGGTGGCGTCAGCGTGGTCGGCTCACGTACGACAGCCAGCGCAAAAGCGGCCGCGAGCACCGCCGCGATCGGCGCAAGCGCCGGCGGAGCTGCCCCGAACGCGATGCCGAGGAGCGAAATACCCTGCGCCGCGGCGGCCACCAGGGTCGCCGTCTTCGCGCGCTCGCGACACGCACGAGGCACCGTCAACGCGAGCGCCGCGTCGCGAACGTCGTCGGATGCGAGCGCGACGCCCCACTCACCAGGCGCCGCGCCGGCGGCGGTCATCGCGACCGAGACGTCGGCAGCGCCGAGCGCGCCGTCGTCGGACGACGGATGTCCGACGGCTGCCACGATGCGACCGCCGTCGGCGAGCGCGCGGACCTCGGCGCCGCGATCGGCGGGGAGGATCTCGGGACGCACGTGCTCGATGTCGAGCGCGCGCGCAATGGTCTCGCACGTGTCGCGCGCCTCGCCGCTGAGGAACACGGGCTCGATGCGTGCATCATGCAACCTTTGCACGGCGGCACGGGCGCCGGGACGGAGGCCATCCTGGAGCGCGAGCAGACCGACGAGACGACCTCCGAGCGCGACCAGGAGGACGCTGCGGCCCTGGGCCTCGAGCTCGGTGGCGCGCGCGTCGGCGATAGCGACGCTGACGCGCTCGTTCAGGAGGAACGCGCGACTGCCCACGATCACCTTGTCGCCGTTGGGCGCGAGCGCGGTGACGCCAAGGCCGGAGTGGACCAGCGCGGAGCGCACGTTCTCCGGACGAGCGCCGCGCGCGCGGGCCGCGCGCAGGATCGCCGCTGCAAAGGCGTCGTTCGATGCCATCTCGGCGCCGGCCGCCAGCGACAGGACGCGTGCGGTCTCCTCGGGCGCGGTGCGCATCGGCGATCCGCTGCTCGCGGCGCGCGTGCTGCCACCGCCGATGGCCTCGACGGCCACGATCTCCGGCTCGCCGAGCAGGATGGTGCCGCGCGAGCAGACCACCGCGATCTCCGCGCGCGCCGCCGCGTCGAAGGCGTCGGCGTCTTTGTAGACGATGCCGCGGCGCTGCGCGGCGATGTGTCCGCGCGCATGCGCAAGCGACGCGGCGGCGACGGCGGCGAAGCCGGCGACGGCATATGCGCCCGCGCTCGCTGCGATGATCACCTCGGGCCACGCGCCGTTCATCGCGTAGGTGGCGCCGCCGACGAGCAGCGCAGCAATCGGCGCGCCTCGCTCGACCGTGCGACGCGCGAGCGCCACGAGCGGCGCGGCGACATCCACCCGCGCGGCCGACGAGTGCCCGAGCTTGAGCCACGCACGCTCGCCGCCGGTGAACGTGGCGGTGACCCGCAGGCGACCGGAGATGACGGTGGCGCCTGCCACCACCGCGTCGCCTTCGCGCTTCGCGAGCACGACGGGCGAGTCCATCCACGGGGCAATCTCGGCGTCGCCGGCGGCGACGATCCCGTCGACCCCGATCGCCTCACCAGCCTCGACGACGACCTGTTCGCCGGGCCGGACCTGCGCGGCTTCGACGTCCGCGGTCGCGTCGCCGCGAACGACGCGGACGCCGACCGCGAGCGCCGTCGCGATGCGTGCGCGGGCATCGGTGACGTCGCGGCGCGAGCGGCTCACGAGGAGATCGACGAGCAGCGCAGCCGCCGCCGCGAGCCCGACGTAAGCGGCGTGCGACTCGGCCCGCGCATCGTGAACCGTGACCGACAGCACGGCGCCGCACGCCGCGAGCACGACCGGCCCTGACACGAACCACGGCGCAGGCGCTCCCGCCTCACGCCGCCCGAGCCCGGTGCAGACGACGAGGAGCGCCGTCGAAGCGAGCGCAAACGGCAACCGCAGCTCGGCGCTGCCCTCGCCGGCGAGCGAGACGACCACCGCGAGCACCCCGAGCGCGACCCCGACGTAGGGCGCAGCGATGGCGACGCGTCCGAGATACTTCCTGGCGTCGAACGCAGCAACGCGGCGCCGCGCCCGCGCCTCCGCGCGCGTCTTCACCGCGCCGCGCGCGCTCTCCGCCTCCGCCTTCTCGTCTGCGCCGGCGTCTGCGTCTGCGTCCGCCTTCTCGTCTCCGCCGGCGTCCGCCTCCGCCTCCGCCTCGGCCGTCTCCGCCTCCGCCTCCGCCTCCGCGACCGCGTCCGCCGCCTCGGCCGCCTCCGCCTCCGCGACCGCGGTCGACCGCAACGTCGTCGGCGCTTCCTCAGGGACGGGGCGCGTCTCTTCTCCGCTCTCGTTCTCGCTCTCTCGCGCGCTCTCGCTCTCTTGCGCGCGCTCGCTCTCGCTCTCGCTCGCGGGCCCACTCACCGCCGGAAGCCGCGGCGTCGCCGCCCCGTCCTGCGCGCGAATCCCAGACGCGACAGACGCGACAGACGCGACAGACTCGTCTCGCGCCCGCTCCTTCGGCCGCGCCACGCTCTTCGCGCTCGCGACACTGACGTGCGGCGGGTCGGCGGTGAGCGCATCGAGCGCGGCGCGCCGCGAGCTCACGTCGACAAAGAGCGACTTGCAGTCCGCACCACAGAAATAGCGAAAGCCTCCGTCGATGATCGCGACGTGGCCGGCGCGCAGCGGGTCGATGGGCGTGCCACATCCGGGGCACAGCGACGCGCTCGGAGGCGGAGCCTGGCTCGAGCGGCGGGAAGCGTCCATCGCGCGGGAGCACGTTGCCCTCATGCCGCGCCGAGTCAAGGCCGGCGCTCCGAAGAGCGCCATTTTTACGGCGGATCAGCGCCTGCGGAGCGAATTCGAAGCTATTTCGGAGGCAGCTCGGACAGCACCTTGCGGACCGCTGCGACGCCCTCTGCGAGCTCGGCTTCGCTGACGACGAGCGGCGGCGAGAAGCGGAGAACGCGCTCGCCCGCTGCGGTCAGCAGCACGCCGGCGTCGGCGAGCTTCGGGAGGATGTCGCGCACGACGAACCCCGGCTTGAGCACCAGGCCACGGAGCAGACCTTCGCCTCGCTCCCCTTCGCAGATCGCCGGCAGCTCCTGCGCGAGCGCGGTCAGCATCGCCGACAGGCTCGCGCCCTTCTTCTTCGCGCCGTCCACGAGCCCCTCGTCCGCGAGGATCGCCAGCACGGCCCGCGCGGCGGCGCTCGCCAGCGGGTTGCCGCCGAACGTCGAGCCATGGGTGCCCGGCGGCAGCGCGCCCGCCAGAGCCTCCGTCGTCAGCATCGCGCCGACCGGGAAGCCGCCCCCGAGGCCCTTCGCCAGCGAGACGGCATCGGGATCCGCGCCCGTGCCCTGATAGCCAAACCACCGTCCGAGGCGACCGATGCCCGTCTGCACCTCGTCCATCAAGAGCAGCGCGCCGTGCTCTGTGCAGAGTGCACGCAACCCGGGAAGGAAGCCGGCCGGCGCCGGTAGCACGCCGCCTTCGCCTTGCACGGGCTCGACGATGACGGCCGCCACATCCGCGCCCATCTGCGCCTTCACGGCGTCGAGGTCGCCATAGGTGACGTGAACGATGCCCTCGATCGCGCCGAAGCCCTCGCGGTACTTCGGCGTGCCGGTCATCGAGAGGGCCCCCATCGTGCGACCGTGGAACGCGTTGTGGAACGCGATGATCTTGGTGCGCTTCTCGGCCTTCGCGAATGCATGACGGCGCGCGAGCTTGAAGAGGGCCTCGTTCGCCTCCGCGCCGGAGTTGCAGAACATCGCGCGGGCCATCCCGCTCCTCGCACAGAGCTCGTCGGCGAGGAGGATGTTCTCCTCGTTGTAGAAGTAGTTCGACACGTGCATCACGCGCGCCGCTTGCTCGGCTATGGCCGACACGAGCCGCGGATGCGCATGGCCCACCGAGCAGACGGCGACGCCGGCGCAGAGGTCGAGGAACCGACGGCCGTCGACATCGAACAGCTCGCACCCTTTGCCGCGTGCGAAGACGAGCGCCGCCGGCTTGTAATTCGGGTAGAGGCGCTTCGACGCGGTGACGAGGAGCTCGGCGCTCTTTGACATGGTGGGCTTGGAGGTTACCCGAGGGGAGCCGCCGGAGAAATCGGGCAAGTGACGCGCGCCGGTCTGCATGGTGAGATGGTGCGGCGAAGCTGGTCTGTTACAAAGATCCAGATCGGACAATTCGAAGGTACCAGGCATGACCGCTCAGGATTCCAAGCATCCGCTCACCGGCATTCGACCTCGGTGGCGCTCGCGGGCTATCCAAATCTCGTCGTCGTAGCGCATCCGGGGCTCTGCGAGGTAGCCGCCCGAGTGGGAGGGCCGCGAAGCGGTCGCGCGCGAGGGCTACGACTTCGTTCGCTGCGTCGGGTGAGCGTCGCTCACCAGCGCGATGCGATGATGGCCTTCGCGATCTCAGCGAAGCCCGCGCCGCGCTTCGCATTCGCGACCCAGCGCGGAGGCACGCTGAGCACGCGCGCATAGGCGCGGACGTTCTCGACCCCGAACGTGTGCTTGAACGCGGCGAAGCATGCGGCGTCGTTGCCGCTGTCGCCGACAAAGGCCCAGCGGTGGAGCGCGGCGCCTTCGTCGTCGCCGAAGCGACCGTGCACGAAGCGGATCGCGCCGCTGGCCTTGTCGTCGCGCTCGTAGGTCGCATGCACGTGCACCGAGGAGCGCGTGGTGCGTGCGCCGTTCGCGACGATGAGCGCCGAGAGCTCGGCGATGACGGCGGGCTCGACGCGCTCGCGCTCGCCGATGTCCCACGTGACGTCGGAGCGGCGCGCGTGGACATCGTCGGAGAGCTTGAGGTTCGGCATCGCCTTCGCCACGACGCGCACGAGCTGATCGAGGCGCGCACGACGCTCGGCGACGGCGCTTGCGTCGCCGTCGAAGGTCACCGCCACGCCCTTGCCGTCGCGCACGACGTGCACCGCGCCGTTCTCGGTCACCGCGCCGTCGATGGGCCATTGCCGCGCGATGACCTCGCCCCAGCCGCTCGGCCGCCCGGTCACCGCGACCAGCCGCAGCCGCGCCTCGTGCATGGACCAGAGCGCTTCGTAGGCCTCGCGCGTGAGCACGCCGTGTGAGAGGACCGTATCGTCGAGATCGAAGAGCACACCGACGAGGCCGCGCGCGTCCGCGGGCGGCATCATCGAGAGCGACCTCATCGCTTGTCCACGCGCGCGACGACTGCCTTCAGGTAGAGGCCTTCGGCGAACGCGGCCGGAACGGGATGGTCGACGCCCTGGAAGGCGCGCTCGACCACGGTCGCATGCATGTTCGCACGCACCGCGCCGGTGGCGAGCGCGCGCGTGAGCGCGAAGAGATCGACCGCAGCCGAGCACGAGCACAGGACGAGCAGGCCGCCCGGCTTGGTCGCGCGGCAGCCGAGCTCGGCGAGCTTCGCGTACATCACGAGCGCCTGCTCGCGTGCGCCACGGGTCGGCGCGAGGCGCGGCGGATCGACGATCGTGAGATCGAAGCCGCCGTGCGCTTCCTGCATGGTGCGTCGCGCGTCGCCGCGCTGGAAGCTGACGATCTTCTCGAAGCCGTTGAGGCGTGCCTGCTCGGCGCCGACCTCGACCGCGGCCGCGCTCTCGTCGACGCACACCACCTCGGCGGCGCCGCCGCGCGCTGCGGCGAGACCGAACGCACCGATGTACGAGTATGCATCGAGGACGCGCTTGCCCGACGCGAGCGCCTCGACACGGCCGCGGAGGTCGCGCTGGTCGAAGTAGAAGCCGGTCTTCTGTCCGGCGTCGTTCGGCAGCGACCACGCGATGCCGCGCTCCTTGAAGGTGATCGTGGCGGGCGCGTCGCCCCGCACCACGCCCTTGCCCTCGGTGAAGCCCTCCGCCTTGGCCGCGCCGGCCGGCGTTCGATCGATGATCGCCTTCGGATCGAACACGTGGCCGAGGGCCTCGAAGATCATCGCCTCGCGATCCTTCATGCCGAGCGTGAGGATCTGCACGACGAGGACGTCGCCGAAGCGATCGACGATCAGGCCGGGAACGCCGTCGCCTTCCGCGTGCACGACGCGGTAGCCGGTGGTGTCGGGCGAGCTGCCGAGGCCGAGCTGTTGCCGGGCGGCGAGCGCGCGCTCGAACTTGGTCCGGAAGAGCGCAGTGTCGATGGGCGTCGCCTCGTCGCGGACGAGGAGGCGGACGGGGATCGCAGAGCCGGGCGAGTAGAATCCGCGTCCGAGGAAGTTACCCCGCGGGTCGACGACGCTGACCTCGTCGCCGCGCGTGGCTCCGCCCTCGACGCGATCGATCGCCTGCGCGTAAACCCACGGATGTCCTGCCCAGACGGGCTGAACGTGACCAGGCTTGAGCCGAACCGTTGCCAATGCGCCTCCTTACACGAGCCCGACCGCGGACGCGACCACCCGCCGACCAGGCGCGAAAAGGCGGCGCACGATGCGGGTCGAGCCCGACGCCGGTTGTCGGCCCGACGTGAACCAGAGGACACAGCCTCGAGCTCGGCCGTAACGGCGACCCGATAAATGCGGGCCATTGGTCACCTCACGCCCACGTTTCCCCGTGGCACTTGGGTTGCTTTGAAGGCATCCTGACGGAGCCACAAGCCGTCTTCGGAGGCAGGGTCTTTCAATGCGCATCAGCAATACGTTCCGGCGGCTCCTCGTGACGCTCCCCATCGCATGCGCGGTCGCGCTGCCGCTGGCGTCCACCGCCCACGCGCAAGGCACGGACGCGAAGGACTGCGCTCCCGGTAGCTGGTTTTGCGGGGATACGACGCCTCCCCCGGCCGGCGGCAACAAAGACCTCCAGCCGCTTCCGTCCGAAGCGGCGCCCGCCAGGCCCGCGAGCCCGCCGCCTCCGGTCGTCGTCTATCAGCCGCCGCCCACCACGATCGTCATCCAGCCGCGCGAGGCCCCGCCCGCCTACTATTATGTGCCGCGTCACGCTGCTCCGAGGAAGGAGTGGGGTCTCAATCTCCACGTCGGCGGTCTCGTGCTCGGCAAGGGACGCGACGACAACGCCGGCATGGCCCTCGTCGGTCTCGGCCTGCGCTTCCGCCCCATCCCCACGTTCGCGGTCGAGGCCGATCTCGATTTCGCCGGTGGCACCGACTACAACGGCTACCGCCGCAAGGAGACGTCGCTCGGCTTCAACGGCCTCGTCTTCCTGAACCCGCGCAGCAAGACGCAGGTGTACGTGCTCGCCGGCTTCGGCTGGCAGGGCGCGACGGCCGTCGACGACCGAAACGGCTACGACGCCGCCGAGTACAAGTACGGCTATTTCGGCGGTCAGGCCGGCATCGGCCTCGAGTTCCGTCTCTCCAAGGTCGTCGCGCTCAACTTCGACTTCCGCGGCTTCGTCCGTGGTCGGGTCGACGACCACAAGCGCCAGTACCCCGAGTTCGTGGACAGCAACGGTCGCTCGACGAACACGTCGGGCGGCGGCCTGTTCCAGGGCGGCCTCACCTTCTACTGGTGATCCTCGCGCGCACATCCCTCTTTCCCGCGCGGTCACGGCGCTCCGCTCCTCGCGCTCGCGCTCGCGCTCGCTAGCGGCGTCGTCTTCGCGGCGTCGACGCCGCCGCTGGACTTTCACGCCGGAATCCCCGTCGGCCTCGTCGGCTTGGCGCTCGCGCTCGAGAGCAGCGCCCATGCATCGGCGCCTACCCGCACGCGCACCGGCGCCGCGTACGGCTGGTGGTTCGGCCTCGGCGCGAACCTCGTCGCGCTTCGCTTCGTTCCGGAGGTGGTGATGCGCTTCACGCCGCTCCCCGCCATCGCCGCGTGGACGGCGCTGCTCCTTCTCTCGGCGGCGCAGGCGTTGCCGTGGGCGGTCGGCGGCGCGGTCGCGCATCGCCTCGCGCGCCCGGTGCGCGGAGTCACGTCGCCGCTCGCGCCGCCGTGGCTCGCGTACGCTCTCGGCGTCTACGTCGCGACCTTCATGCCGGCGGTGTTCCCGTGGACGCCCTCAGGCGGGCTCGCGCCCTGGCCGGTCCTGCTCCAGACCGCGGAGGTGGTCGGCGAGCGCGGGACGAGCTTCGTCTTCGCGAGCGCGGCAGGGCTGGTGGCCCACGCAGCGCTGCGGATCCGCGCCGAGCGCACGCTGCGGACGGCGCTCGCGCCGGTCGGTCTCGCGCTGGGCATCGTCGTGTTCGTCGTGGGCTGGGGCGTCGTCCGCATGGGAGCGATCGACCGCGCTCGTGAAGCCGCGCCGCGTGCGCGCGTCGCGCTCGTGCAGCCCGGGTTCGATGCGTCTGATCGCTGGGACGCGAGCCGCGCCACGATGATGCTCGAGCGGCTGACCGTCCTCACGAAGAGCGCCGAGCAGCGCGGCGTCGATCTCACGGTGTGGCCGGAGTCCGCGTATCCGTACACGCTCTCGCACGCGGTCCGTCGCAGCCCGACGGGATCTCGTGCGGTCTTGCAGGAGGGCGTCCACGGTCCCGTGATGACCGGCGCGTACATGGCCGGAGCCCAAGGCCTCGGTTACAACTCCGCGATCCTCGCGATGCCCGACGGCACGCTGCCCGCGCCGTACGACAAGCGCCATCTTTTGTGGTTCGGCGAGACGGTGCCGCTGTCCGACTGGTTTCCGTGGCTTCGAAAGGTGTTCTCGAAGGGCACGGGGCTCGTCTCCGGCACCGAGAGCGTCGTGCTCGTCGCAGGGCCCATCCGCGCCGCGGTCCTCAACTGCTACGAGGACACGCTGCCCGAGGCCGGACGCGAGGCGATGGAAGGCTCGCCGAACCTCCTCGTCAACGTGACCAACGACGCGTGGTTCGCCGGGAGCGCCGAGGGCGAGCTGCACCTGCGCCTCGCCGTGCTGCGCGCCATCGAGACACGGCGCGATCTCGTACGCGCGGTCAACAAGGGCCCCACCACCTTCGTCGATGCCGCCGGGCGCGTGCGCGCGCGCTACGACCTGCCGATGGCGGGAACGCTGCGCGCCGAGCCGGCGCTGCTCTCGGGCCCGCCGACGGTGTACACGCGCTTCGGCGACTCCCCGCTCGTCCTGCTCGCGCTCGCGTCGGTGATCGTTCCGTACGCCACAAAACGCCGCGGGCGCCGCCTCCCGAAGGAAGGGGCGCCCGGCGGTTTCGCAACGACGACTCGAACGTGAGGCTTTTAGAGCTAGAGAGCTAGAGCCCACGGTCGAATCGCGGAGCTCACTGAATGAGATCCTTGAGCGCCTTGAGGGCGGTCGCGCGGACCTTCTTCGAGGCCGGCTTCGCCGGAAAGTGCTGCATCTGACCCGTGAACGGGTTGCGACGCTCGCCCGCCGGGATCGCCTTCTTCTTGACGGTCTTCAGCTTGAGGAGGCCGGGGATCACGAACTCGCCGGGACCGCGCGGGCCAAGCTGCTTCTTGATCAGATCCGTGAGGCCTTCAAAGACCTTACCGACGCTCTTCTTGTCGAGCTCAGAGTACTGAGCAATGTCCGAGATAACCTGGGCCTTCGTCATCCGCTTTGCAGCTGCCATGTGCGTTCCTCCTGTCGAAATCCCGCGACGTCAATCGTCGCTTGGTGGCGATTGCTCGCCAAAGACACTGTCTGAAACCAGACGCTCTTCGCGGGGCAGAAATGCTTCCGAGAGGAGCCGAGAGCTTCGAGCACCCTGTGCCGCGGACCCGAGTTTTTAGGCTCGAAACCGCTTCACGGCCACATGGTTAACATCCGCGGTTCCATCCCCGCAAGGGAAAAACGGGGGTTAGATGCGTTTTCGTAGACCTGACGCCGAGACGATAGGAGGCATGGACCCACATCAAATGCCGGCGGACCGGGCCTCAACGCTCACGCTTCACCCACGCCTTCGACGCGGACCCCTCATTGTCATTGAGGTTTCTTGCGTCGGCTCGTCGGTCGAGGAGGCGATGGTTTCCGCGAGAGACCTCGTTTGGCTCCTCCCTTTGAGACGACGCTCCTGGAAGAGGGCTGCGCCGCCACGGCGCACAAGCGGGTCGTCTCGGCCCGCATGCGTCGATCCTCGGCGTCCGTCTGGTGATCCCACCCGAGGAGGTGGAGGAGGCCGTGCGCGAGGAGCATCGTCACCTCGTCCAGGACCGGCCTGCGGCGGGACTGGGCCTGCTTGCGGGCAGTATCGACGCTCACAATGACGTCGCCGAGCATGTGGCCGGCCAGCGCGCCGAACTCGCCCTCGTGCATCGCGAACGCGAGAACGTCGGTCGGTCGATCTTTATGCCGATAGATTTTGTTCAATTGGTGGATGTGTTCGTCATCAGTTAGGACGAATGAAACTTCCGCCTTATCCAATTGAAGAAGCCGGATCATCGCGCGCACGCGACGGAGCAGCTCTGCCCTGGCGAGCCCTTCGTGCGGGCCCTTCTCGATGGTGAATGCGATCGGCACGTCGGCGTTGGCGGGTACCCTTTGCGCCCCTGCCGGTCAACGTGCAACATTCCGCAGCGATGGCTCTTCCCGGCATGATCCCCGACCCGAGCGCGCGAGGTGCGGTCTTGCCGACGGAGTCGAGCGCGTCGCGCCTCCCCTGGCTCGACCGCGCGTGCATCCTCGTGCCCGCGTACCAGGCCGAGAAGACACTCGCCGCGGTCATCGCCGATCTGCGCGCGGCGCTTCCCGCGCTCCAGAGCGAGATCCTGGTCATCGACGACGGCTCGACGGACGCGACGGCCGCCGTCGCCACGCGCGCGGGCTGCCAGCTCGTCTCGCACGGCCGGAACCGCGGGAAGGGCGCGGCGCTCCTGACCGGGCTCGCCACGGCCCGCGCGCGCGGGCACGACGTCGCCGTGACGGTCGACGCCGACGGCCAGCACCCGGCCGAGGAAGCGCGACGCGTCCTACTGGCCGCCAGCGATCCCGAGGCGTTCGTGCTCGGCATCCGCGCGCTGGCCACCGCCGGCGCACCCCGCAAGAACCAGATCTCGAACGACATCTCGAACTTCTTCATCTCGCGCTTCGCCGGTCGCACGCTGAGCGATACGCAGTGCGGACTTCGTCGCTATCCCATCGCGCAGACGCTGCGCCTCGCGCCGCGCGGCGAGGGCTACGACTTCGAGGCCGAGATCCTCCTCCGTGCCGTGTGGGCCGGGGTGCCCATCGTCGAGGAGCCGATCCGCGTCCTCTACCCCGAGGATCGCGTGACGCACTTCCATGTCGTCCGCGATCCGTGGCGGATCGTCCGCACCGTGGTGGTTGCGCTGAGCGATCGACGTGCCGGACGGACGACGTCGTGACGTTCGCGCGGCGCCACAAGAAGAAGCTCATCGCGCTGGGCGTGTTTTTGCTCGCGCCCGTGGCGGCACATCTCGTCATCGGCCAGCTCACGAAGCTGACGCCGCCTTCCATCTCACCCGTCGCGCTGACGCTCACCGAGACCGACGGCGTTCGTCGTGCCGGTCGTGGCTGGTCGACGATTCGCGGCGTTCGCATCGCGCATCTCGCCGGCACACCCGAGGAGATCGGCACCGAGCACACGACGCTCCTGCGCGATCGCATGGTCGCCAACGAGGAGGTCATGTGGACCGGCTTCCGCGACGTCGTTCCATTCGCGCCCGCGCGCGCGCTGATGTTCGATGTGGGACGTTATCGCTATCGCCACGTCGACGAGGGGTTCCCCGAGCCGCGCCGTCGCGAGATCGCCGCCGAGGCGCAGGCGTTCGAGCCCGATCCGTTCGCGTCGCACATGCCGACGTACCCGCGCATGGTCTTCCTCCACGCGCTCTACGACATCGCGCTCAGCTTCGAGCACTCGCCGCTCCTCGGCTGCACCGCCTTCGGTCTCGGTCCGGATGCAACGAGCGACGGCCACGCGCTCTTCGCGCGTGCGTTCGACTTCGAGGCGGCTGACGTCTTCGATCGCGACAAGGCGCTCTTCGTCGTGCGCGAGGACGGCAAGATCCCGTTCGCCAGCGTGGCGTGGCCGGGGCTCGTCGGCGTGGTGACGGGGATGAATGCGGAGGGCGTCGCGGTCGCCGTGAACGGCGGGCGCGCGCGCGAGCCGAGCACGACCGGCATGCCCGTCGCGTTCTCGCTGCGCGAGACGCTCGAGAGCGCGCACGACACAGCTGAAGCCGTCGCCATTCTCTCGCGGCAGAGCGTGATGGTCTCGCACCTCGTGTTCGTCGGCGACGCCAGCGGCCACTTCGTGGTCGTGGAGCGCGCGCCAGGCACGCCGGCGTTCGTGCGCGAAGGCGCGGACCGCGCGCGCGTCGCGGTGACCAATCACTTCGAAGGACCGCTCGGTGGCGACGAACGCGACGTTCGCGTGCGCGAGACCACGACCACGCTGCCGCGACGCGCGCGTGTCGACGAGCTCGTCGCGGCCGTGGCGCCGCATTCCGCCGACGTCACGCACGCCGTGGCCATGCTTCGTGATCATGGATGCGCGAGCGGGACCACGTGCCAGCTCGGCGACCGCCGCACCATCGATGCCTTCATCGCCACGCACGGCGTGGTCTTCGATCTGACGGCAAGAACGGCCTGGGTCTCGGAGGGTCCACATCTTTCTGGCGCGTTCGTGAAGATCGACCTCGCGACCATCGTCTCTACGAAGGAGGGACGCGTGCCCACGGTCGAGCTCGAGACGATTCCCGCCGATGCCGTGCTGGCCGACGGACGCTACGAAGAGGGCCGCGAGCGCGCTGGCGGCCCGCTCATGGGCCCCGGCGCCCGCCCGCCGAAGCACCAAGGACCGAAATGACCGCGACGCTTCTTCGCATCCTCGCGCTCGCTCCGCTCATGGCGGTCGCGCTCACTGCGTCGCCCTCGTACGCGGACCCTCCCGCTCCGGCCCCCGCTCCGGCTCCGGCTCCCTCCGACGCCCGCGAGAAGCTCGAGGGCGCGAAGCTCGATGCCCTGCTCGCCGACATCGCGAGCGCTCGCAAGAACGTGCGCACGCTGCGCGCAAGCTTCACCCAGGTGCGCAAGCTGACGCTCCTCGCGACCACCGTGAAGTCGACGGGCGACTTCGCCTACGTCGCGCCGGAGCGCTTGCGCTGGGAGCTCGCGCCGCCCGACGACATCGTCTACCTGATCGGCCCCGAGGGGCTCTCGTACCGAACGCGGTCCTCGCATGCGACCGTGCCGGCGAGCGGCGCGAACATCGCGAAGGCGCTCGCCGACCTCCGCGCGCTCCTCGGCGGCGATCTCTCGAGCCTCAAGGATCGCTACGTGCTCTCGGCCTCACGCGGTCCGAGCGACGTCGAGGTGAGCGGCACCGCCAAGGACAAGACCGCCAGCGTCCGCGGGTTCACCCTCACGCTCGACAAGACCATGGTGCTCCCGGTCAAGGCGAAGCTCATCGAGGGCAAGAGCGACGCCATCGAGATCACGTTCTCGAACGCGCAGGTCAACGTGCCGATCGACCCTGCGATCATGAAGCCCTAGACGTTCGACCGGTCCGCACACCGGAGAGCGGGCGGAAATTTGGCCCGCCTCGCGGCCATCGCACATCCTCCCCTCCATGGGCGAGGCTGCACGCATCCAGGATACGAACGGGCCGCGTACTCCCGAGCGCCGGCGACACCGCGTCTACGTCACGCGGAACACCGAATATCACTTCCGCGACGGCTTCTGCGTCGCGGTCCGTGATCGACGGACCGGCGATTTCCTCCAGGGCCACTTGGCGGTGCGCCGTCGTCTCCACGGCGGGCTCAAGTTCTTCGGCAACGGCGCGATCGTGCCGAACGCCGGCGACCCGCAGCCGGGAGAGGCCCTCTACTTCGCCGCCGACGGTCGCGATCTGGTCACGAGCCCCGTCGAGCGCGTCGATCGCCCCGCGAAAACGCTGGTGGCGGCGTATCCCGAGGCCCCCGAGCCTCCCGCGACCCGGCGCGAACGCACCGGCCGCTGAGTGACCGGGTAGCCCCGCGCGCGGTCGCGAGTTAGTCTCTCGCCGTGCTTGCGGTCCCGCCCCGCTCCGAGGTCAGAGCGCGTCCCATCGAGACCGCGCGTCTGCTGCTCCACCCGCTCGACGCCACCGACTCTCGCGAGCTGTGGACGTCGGTCGAGAGCTCGCGGGCACACCTCGAGCCGTGGCTCCCATGGGTGCCGTTCAACATCGATCTCGACTCGAGCGGACGATACTCCGAGGCCAGCGCAGCCGACTGGGACGCAGCGCGCGCCTGCCGCTTCTCCATTCGTGATCGCGCGAACAACCGCTTCGTGGGAGTGATCGGCCTCGAGGCCTTCGCGCATCTCCACGAGAGCGTCGAGCTCGGGTACTGGCTCCGCGTCGATGCCTCGGGTCGCGGACTGATGACCGAGGCCGGTCGAGCTGTGCTGGACTGGGCGTTCGGCCCGGTGAACGCACATCGGGTACGCGTGGCGGCGGCCACCGACAACCACGCGTCGCTCGGCGTCATACGGCGCCTCGGATTCCGCTTCGAAGGCATCGCGCGCCAGGCCGAGCGCTGCAACGGACGCTGGCTCGACCACGCCGTGTTCGCCCTCCTCGTCGGCGATCCTCGCACCTCCGGCTGACTATTTTCGTCGTCCCTTGCGGCCGGCCCTGAACCGGCCGCGCGAGGCGTCGTTCTAGTCAGACGTGAGAAACAAGACAGTCATCATCCTCGCGGCCCTTGCGTGGGCCACACCGGCAGCCGCCGATGAAGCTCGCGTCCACGTCACCGCCGGCGCGGCTCATGCCGTGGGCGGTACCCAGGAGTCCGAGTTCGGCACCGGCGGCGGTGGCGGTGGCTCCATCGAGCTCGCCGTCGGCAACGTGATGGGTGTGCAGGCCTCCGGCGGAGCGCTCGTGCTCGCCGCCGGCGCCGCGCCCTCCAACCCGAACGTCGCGAAGCAGTCGACCGGCACCGCGTTCATGGGCACCGCGGGCGTTCGCTTCCGGCCGCTCGGCGCCTCGCGCGTCGCGGGTCCGTGGGTCGACGCCAACGGCGGCTTCGCGCAGACCGGCAGCGCGACGCGGCTCGCTATCGACGCGCACATCGGGTGGGACTTCCGCGTGTCGAACAAGGGGCGCTGGGACGTCGGCCCGTTCATCGGGTTCACGCAGATCATGCAGCCCGACGTCGCGTTTCGTCCCGACGACGCGCACATCGCGTGGGCCGGCGTGCAGGTCAGCCTCGGCGCCAGCGAGAGGCCGCGCGCCGCTCCGCCACCCGCGCGCGACGAGCAGCCCGCGGGCCCCATCGTCGAGAACGACGGCATGGCGGAGGCGGAGCAGGTCTGCCCGCCCCTCGACGCGTACGGCGAGGTCCCCGACGGCTGCCCCGGTCACGTCGTGACGCTCGAGAACGATCGCCTGGTCCTCGACGACGTCATTCACTTCGAGTTCAACAGCCCGGTCATCCGTCGCAAGAGCTACGGCCTCGTGCGCAAAGTCGCGCAGCTCATCAACGCGACGCCGGACATCCTCGATGTCAGCATCGAGGGCCACGCCGATGCGCGCGGTACCGAGGACTACAACCAAAGGCTCTCCGAGCAACGCGCGGAGAGCACGCGCACGATGCTCGTCCAGTACGGCATCGACGCCGCTCGGCTGCACAGCGTCGGTCACGGCAAGTCCCAGCTCAAGGTGGCGACGAAATTCGCCGACCCGCGCAACCGCCGCGTCGAGTTCATCGTCGTCCGCTCTCGCGAGGTGGCCGGTCCGCCCCCCGCACAGTCTTCTCCCAAGGTCGCGTCCGGTAAACGAGGTCAGCCGTGAAATCCATCCACTCTTCCGCTTCTCTCGCTCTCTTCGCTCTCTCCTTCGTCGCCGGTTGCGGCAGCGAGAGCTCGGTCGTCGGCGGACGTTGTCGCGACGGCATGGAGCTGCACGGCGGCACCTGCATGGCGGCAGAGCCAGAAGTGGTCCTGATCACGCCGACCGATCCGACGCCGGCGAACGGCGCTTCGGGCAACAGCGCGGCCAGCAACGATGCCGCGATCGGCACGATGCCGACGCGCCCCGCATCGCCCAGCTTCGTCGTCGACCCCAACACGAATCCCTACGAGATCGATCCCGAGGTCGTTATGCCCCCGCAGTTCCAACCGCCTCCGCAGCCGGTCGCGCTCGTCTGCGAATCGTCGCAGGTGGCTTGCCACGGCGCGTGCATCCCGGTCGACACCGACGCGGCGAATTGCGGCGCGTGCGCGAAGACCTGCCCGTCGAACATCTGCATCGCCGGCGCGTGCCAGGGCGCGACGCCCGGCGACGTCGTCCTCATCGGTCACGACTACACGAACGCGTGGTCGGGCTCGGCGCAGGCGAAGGTCCTCGTCAATTCCTTGAGCATCCCGACCACCGACCCGATCCGCGTCCTCTCCTACGAGGACGGCGCGTCCGCGGATGCGGTCGCTCGGGCGAAGGCGCTCGCGGCCGCGGGCATCCTCGGCCGCCAGATCCAGTTCACGACCGCCGGCTCGGCGAGCGCGCTCGGATCGGACGCTCTCGCGAAGAGCTACGATATCGTCCTCATCCACGGTGCGGGCGCGAACGACCCCGCCATCAAGGGCCAGAGCTGGGCCAATTCGCTCGGCACCTTCACGATGAAAGGCGGCGTGGTCATCGCTCTCGACGACGGCCTCTCGCCGATGCCTCAGCTCCTCACGAGCTCGGGTCTGCTCTCGGTCGCCTCGCACACGCTCATGGCCGACGGCACGCACCTCGCGGTCACCGGCGCCGCCGACGTGGTCGGCGCGCAGGTCCTCTCGCCCTACGCTGGTTTCGGTACGCCCGTCTCGTTCCAGGGCGTCGATGCGCCGCGCAGCGACTTCGACTGGGTCGTGCGGGCGACCGATGCCGGCGGCGCGATGGGAGACCCCGTCGTCATCCACCGCATCATCCGCAACGAGCCCTGAGCCGACGACGATCGCGCAACGAGTGCCAAGGTCCGCAAACATTGCAACGCTGCGATGACGCTGCTCTCGCGAAAGCACTGACGATCCGGGTTGGCTGAGCGCTTGCTTCGTACCCCCTCGGGCGGAACCACCGGCGCCGACTCGGGTGGCACCGCGAACGACGCCGCGGGGAGCTCCGACGGAACGACGGCGAGCGACACCGGTAGCGGCGCGGACGGGACCACGCCCGACGGCGGATCGGACTCGAGCTTCCTCGGCGACAGCGCCCTCACGCTCGACGGCAACGACGGCGGCGGATGCCCCAACGTCCTCGGCGGGTACGCGCCGCTCGTGGCGACGGGCATGGGCTGCGGCGACTTCAACAGCCTCGCCAAGCAGTGCGTGCTACCGGGACCGAACAGCGGAAGCGGCAGCGGCAATGCGTGTCTCGTGCGCTTCAACTCCGAGCAGCCCGCGACTATCCCCGCTGTGAACGGGCCGATGGGCGGCGTCGACATCAAGACCGACGGCACCTTCGACAACGCCGCGCTTCGCCTCGGTACGATCAACCGCACCGGTTGCGTGGGCTCGTTCAACGAAGGCACCCAGACGATGACCGTCACGTGCGGCGGAACGGGGTCGAGCCAGAGCTGCACCATCACGCTGGTGCGCTCGAGCGTGACGTGTCCGTGACGAGCTAGCTCACGATTCAGGACGCGCGGAAGCGATCGACGAGCGCGCGCAGGCGAGGCAGGCCCTCGATGGTCTGTGCGCCGTACCAGCAGAGGTCCTTGCCGCCCGTACGGACGACGGCGTTCCGCGAGGCGGCCGGGATCGGGAGCGCGCGGAACACCTCCGCGTCCTGCTCGGTGAACGGATGCGGCTCGTCGGGCAGGACCACCAGCTCGGGAGCGCGCCCCACCACCTCGTCGAGCGTGACGCGCGGATAACGCATGTCGCGTCCGGCAGTCTTGTCCGGCGAGAGCGGCTTCGCCTTGCCGAGATCTGCCGCGAGCGGATAGCGCCGCTGGCGGTCGACGAACACGTTCTGCGCGCCTGCGAGATCGAGCATGTCGCTGATGAACGTCTCGCCGTGGATGGTCATGAGCGGGTCCATCCAGATCGGGCAGAACGTCCGCAAGGGCACGATGCGCGCGCGCGCCTCTTCGGCTTCGCGGATCACCTCGTAGCCGCGCTTCAGGAGCTCGCGCACGCCTGGCTCGCGCTCGACGTGTAGAATGCGCGCGAGCCGGGCGAGGTGCGCAAGGCCGTCGGAGGCGCGCTTCGGAAAGCCCACGTAGATCTTCACGCCGCGCGTCGCGAGGGCCTCGAGATCGCCTTTGGTGTTCTCTTCTTGGTTGGCGATGACGAGATCCGGTGCGAGCTCGACGATGGCATCGACGCGCGGATTCTTGGTTCCGCCGACGCTCGGCAGCGTCGCAACGACGTCGCTCGGCAGCTCGCAATAATCGGTGCGTCCGACGAGGCGGTCACCGCAGCCGAGCATCGCGACATTGTACGTGTCGCTCGGCACGAGCGAGATGACCCGCCTCGGCGCCGACCCGAACGTCAGGTCGCGCCTCATGTCGTCCTGGATGCGGATCATCAGTCCTCGTCGCTGGGTGGAGCCGGAGCGGGCGGTCCGCCGTCGGCGTGGACGCCGATCTTCGCGGCGCAGTCGGCCCAGACGACGTCGGTGCAGCGACGCGGCGTGCGCGCCACGCAGGCGACGACGTTGTCGCCTTCCTTCTCGATGATGCGGTCGAGGATGAACTCGCAGCCGCGACGGCACTCGTCCTCCGAACACTGCCGGCTGGCGCGCTTCGCGCACGACGCCGTGCACCTGTCGAGGGGTCGGTTCTCAGGCTCGACGGCCCGGCCGCATCCGCCGGAGAGCGACGCGAGCGCGACGAAGCCGATCAGGCCCGCGAGGCCCACGATGACACGAGGCAGCGACACGTAGCTCCTTCTACCTTTCGAGCGTCACGAACTCCACCCCTTCCGTCTCGGCAGCGCGGCGCTCGACCTCGCGCCACACGCTGCGATCGAAGGGAGGGAAGAACGTGTCGGCATCCACCACGCGATGCACCTCGGTGAGATGGATGCGCGTGGAGAGCGGCATCGCCGCCGCGTAGATGGTGGAGCCGCCGATGATGTGCGGCTCGGGATCGGTGGTGCGCGCGGCGGCGATGGCGGCCTCGAGGGTCGTGAACACCTCGGCGCCTTCGAGCGTGAGGCCCGGCTGCCGGCTGATCACGATGTTGCGCCGACCGGGGAGCGGCCTCTTGACCTCGTCCCAGGTCTTGCGGCCCATGACGATGGCATGGCCCATGGTGACGTTCTTGAAGTGCTTGAGGTCCTCGGG
>JAYTOQ010000736.1:0-6247 GCA_043747665.1 Polyangiaceae bacterium
GGCAAGAGCGGACTCGAGGTCTCGGCGCTCGGGCTCGGTTGCATGGGAATGCGCGACAAGGTCGTCATCGCGACAAAGTCGGATTCGGTCCTGGCGCGGATGCGGGCGGCTTGCGCGCGACGTCGCGCTCGCGTGGCTCCTCGCGCAGAAGCCCTGGATCGTGCCGATTCCGGGTACGACGAAGCTTCATCGCCTCAAGGAGAACCTCGGTGCGACGACGCTGGAGCTGACCGCGCAGGACCTCGCGGAGATCGCGGAGATCGCGGCGCCGCGAAGCTCGAGGTCAAGGGCGCGCGCTATCCCGAGCAGATGCAGAAGATGGTCGGGCGCTGAGCATCGTCGTACCCGCTCGAGCCAGCCCCTCGAGTGGTATTGATCGATCCATCATGACGGTCGGATGGAATTTCGAGCGCCGACGTGACACCTGCACGCAGTTCCTGATCGGTGTGTCGATCCTCACGAAGGCGCTCGCCGACCGCGATACGAACCTCGAGGGGGTGAGAGCGCGCATGCGGCTCTCGCCCGAAGAAGCTCTGTTTGCGGCGAGGCGTCTCGCCGAGGAGAAGCTGATCGCGTTCGCCTCCGGTGGCGCAGTCCGTTCGAACGCTCTCGGCATCGAGCGCGCGCATGCGCTGATGGCTGCGGTGCGCGCGAAGGTGCAAAGCTCCGACGCGGTCGTCCGCGCGCTCCGGACGGCAGGGCCCCCTCTCGCCGTGCTCGCGGCAGTCATCCGTGCCGATGGTGGGCCGCTCGCATGCGGTGGTCCGGACCTCGACGGCGTTTACCGGCTCGCGCTCATCGATGACGTGGTCACGCTCGAGCGTCGTAGCGCGGAAGGCTCATTCGAAGCGGCGATGCCGTGACCGCGGCCGGAGGTCGAGCGTGCCTGCCCACTCGCGTTCGATACGGTCGGCGCCGGTCATGTCGTAGATCGCCTCCGCCCCGCATGCCCACGCGGTGCCGAGCGCGAGGCCGCTCAGCACGTCCGTCGGCCAGTGCACGCCGAGGTACACACGCGATGCGCCGACCGCGCTCGCCGCGAGGCCTGCAGCTCCGAGCAGCAAGCCGCGGTGCGCACGGAGGCGCTTGCTACGCGATGCCACGAACGCCATCGAGAGATAGATCGACGCCGACGCGGTGGCGTGGCCGGATGGAAACGACGTGCTCGTCACGGCTTCGAGATGCTCGAGCAGCGTCGGGCGCTGCCGCCGAAAGAAGCGCTTGATCCCCAGCTCCGCGGTGATGCCGCCGAGCGCGCCCACCGCGATCTGCGACGCGAGCCGCGGCCGGTGACGCACGAGCACGAGGGCGGCCGCGGCGAGGCCACCCGCGCCGGGCACGCTGCCGAAGAACGTGAGCCCGCGCACGAATGCGTTGCTCACGGGATGGCGCGCACGGCCCATCAGGCGCACCACGCTGCGGTCGAACGGACGCAGCGCGGGGCCGGAAATCATCCGAGCCAGCACCAGGAACCCGCCCACCGCACCGAGCGTGACCGCGGCGAGTGAGGCATCATGGCTCCATCGACGGCGACGCCGCGCGGCGCGTGCGAGGCGCTCCGGATCGGCTGCCGCAGCGCGCTCCGGTGAATCGACGAGATCGGAGCGCAGGACCTCGTCGATGACCGATCGGCGCGAGAGCATGCTCCGACGGATGCCAGCGGCGTGCCGAAAGTCGCTGTCATAGCGAAAATCGTGATGTCGATTTCCTGCGACCCGCCCCACCGGGTCGGCTCTGGATGTCGATGGCGGCGCTTGCCGACCGATCACGGAGAGATCGAACCACCATGTCGACGCGTGCGTTTCCCCTGGTCACCTCGATGGCGCTCGTTTTCGCGGTCGTCGCCTGTAGTGGTGGATCGACGATGGTGTCGTTGAGCGGCGACGGCGGGGCCCCTGGCTCGGCATCGTCGTCGACAGACCCGACAGACCCGACGGACTCGACCGGCTCCACCGACCCGGCAGGGCCAGGGTCGAAGAGCGGCGCGCTCGGGGCCGCGTGCAAGGAGTACGTCGCCTGTTGCGACACCATCACCACGACGGCACCGCAGCTGGCGGCTGGCTGCGACGCATTCAAGACCCAGTTCGACAAGGCCACCGCGAGCGGCGTGTCGGCGGACAGCTTCGAATCGGCCTGCAAGAGCGGCGTCGCGACGCTCTTGAGCGCTGGCTACTGCAAGCCTGTCGTGAAGCCGCAAAAGTGCGCTCCTTCGTGCGCGACGGACGCTGACTGCGCTACCAGCTGCCCCGTGGTCCCCGGCGGCTCGCAGTGCTGCGACCTCAATACGATGACGTGCTGGGCCTCGAAGACGCCGTCATGCCCGAAGCCCGCGGACGCCGGCGGCCCCGACTTGCCGCCGAGCTACTGACGCGCGGCTTCATCCGGTGCGGCGGTAGACGAGCACGCGCATGCCCTCGCGGAGCGCGAATGCGCCGTGCATGTAGACTCCGCCGAGCCACATGGGAACGTGAAAGACGTCGACGTGCCGATACGCGACGATCTCCGCCGCTCCCATCGAGCCCTCGGCCGCCATCCCGCCGATCGCGAGCGTGACCGCCACGGCGAGCAGCCACGCGCGCTCGTAGGTGAACGCCCACCGCACCGCGAACGCGCTGTAGAAGACCAGAGAGAGCGTCGCGGGTGACTCGTTGCCGAAGCCGCTCATGAGGTAGACGAGCACGAACGAGGTCATGGCCTCGACGAACGCAGAGACGGTGCCCGGCGCGCAGCTCTCCGCCGTCGCCGCCGTCCTGCGCACGCGAGACCCGGCGACGAGATAGCTCGCGCCCATGAGAACGAATCCCACGAAGAAGCCTGGCAGCACCCACCACGCCTGACCGAACAGCACCGGGCGCGGATAGGCGAGCGTGCCCGTCACGACGTGGTTCGCGTCGCAGACGGTGGCGGCGATCCCGCCGAGCCCGGCGAGCTTCACGACACCGGTGACGTTGCGCGCGAGCATCGCCGCAGCGTAAAGAGGTTTCGTGGCGAGCCTCGCCTCTTTTCTGGCTCCGCAGTGGTGCAACGCGAGACGCGGGTCGATGCGGCCGATGGCCGAGCTTCGATTCGTGGTGCGCCGCCGCGCAGCGGAGGTGGTACGTCTGCGCGCGATGCGGCCGTCGCTCGATCCGCTTCGCTACGGGCTGCGCGCGCTCGAAGAGATGGCGCGGGAGCAAGCGAGCGTCGCGCCTCCGGGGCCGTCGCGCGACGCGGTCTTTTCCCCTCACCCGCTGCTTCGTGCCCCCGCCCGCGACGGCGCCGCGCTGTCGCTCCGCCTCTTCACCGAGGCCGAGGACGACGCGACGGCGCTCGTCGTCGGCGATGCGCAGACGCAACGATTTTCGCCGATCCCGGCGCGCGCGGCGCCGCTGTTCGAGGCGCACGCCGCCGCGATGGCGGCCGACGTCGACGCCGCGCTCACGATCGGCTTCCCGCTCGTGATGTTCGTGCAGCAAGGCGCGACCCGCGCGGCGCCGCTCTTCTCGCGCGGCGGCAGCCATGCGCGGTGGAAGAGCGGAGACGTCGCGTGGAAGGTGCCCGCCGGGGCGAGGGCCGGCGCGACGCTGACCGTGCCCGACGCGCTCGAGCTCGTGCTCGGTGGCGACGAGCCCTACGCGCTTCACGCAGGCGTGTGGCACTTCCTCTTCGGGCTCGACGGCGCGGCGCTCGGAGCGATCGCCGCCGCCGGACGTGAAGGTGTCGGCGCGCTCGTGCGCGCCGCGACGCGCGCGCTCGAGTCCGGAGGCGAGGACGCCGCAGCCGAGGACGACGCGGCGGAGCCGACCGCCGCCGGCCCGCTCACGCGCGAGGACCTGTCGGCGCTCGGCGACGCCGCCGTGCGTCGCGCGCCGCCGTCGCGCGCGCTCCGTTGCCATCCGCACGGGCTCGCGATGCTTGCGCCACGCGGAGATCCGACGAGCGGCCTACGGAGCGATCTGCAGGCCGTGCTCGGCGAAACGCTGCCTCCACGCGGTCCGCTGGCGGTCTATCTCGGCGCGCCCGCCGCGCCGCCGCGAAGGGCCCCCATCTTCACGACCGGCAAGGTCTCGCCAACGCCGTCGCAGCTCGCAGCGGCAGGCGCGTTCGAGGGGACCGAAGACATCGTCGCGGTCTGCGGGCCGCCGGGCTGCGGGAAGACGGCGCTCCTGCATCACGTCGCGGCGCAGACCATCGTCGCGTGCGCGCTCGGCACGCGCTGGTCGAACGCGCCATCACGGGCCGCGCCGTGGCAGCTCGTCGTGACCAGCACGAACAACGCTGCCGTCGATCAGGCGCTCGCGCCGTTCGTCGTCGGCCCCGGGCTGCCCGTCGGGATCCGCCTCGGCAGCCGGCGCGCCCTGGCCGAGTCGACCGCGGCAGCGCTCGCGTCCGCGATGGAGGACCTCACGACGGGGAGCGCCGGCAGCGGCGGCTCCCTCCCTGACGCGCGAGCTGCCTTCGAGGCGCGCGCCGCGCCGGTGCGGGCCTTCTTGCGAGAGCAGGCGGCGTGGCAGAAGGCCGGCGCGACGGAGACCGAGCGACGGCGCACGCTGGAGCGCCGCGCCGCGACGTTGCGCGAGGAGCTTGCTCGGACGAGCGACGCGCCGCCGCCTCCGGTGGAGCTCGCCGACCTCGACGCGGCCGCCGCTGCGCTGCGCGAGCACGTCGAAGCCGCGGCACGCCTCGCGCCCATTCACCTCGACGGGAAGGCCCCGTCCATCAAGCGGGCGATCGAGAAGTGGGCGCGGGCGAATGCGCTCCGTGCGCCACGCATCGAGCCGGTGCTGGTGGCCCTCGGCCTGGGCATGCCCTTCGGCGATCTCGACCGCGGAGATCCGCGCGAGGACATCGCGCGCCAGCACGCCGCGATCGAGGCGACGCTCGCCTCGATCGCTGACGCTCGCTCGCGCCTCACCGCGCCTGCGCTGCGGAGCGAGCTCGGCGCCGTCACCGCAGAGCTCGGCATCGTCGCCAAGGGGCCCACCGCGCCCCCGCTCGATCCGGCGCTCTACGACGCGGCGCTGGCGCTGCGCGATGCGTGGGCACGAGCTCACCGAGACCTCCTTCTCCCGCGGCTCGCGACGGCGCGCGACGCGGCACGCGCGGAGTGGACCGAGGCGCGAGGCAAGCCGGTGCCCCTGGCGCTTCGCGAGCTCGCGGCGCTCTTTCCGCTCGCCGGGTGCACGCTGCTGTCGATGCGCGCGAGCTTCCAGCTCGGCGCAGACGTCATCGATCGCCTCGTCATCGACGAGGCCGCGCAGTGCGCGCCGATCTACGCCGTCCCGGCGCTGGCCCGCGCGCGACGGGTGATGCTCACGGGCGACCTCGCCCAGCTCCCGCCGGTCTACACGCTGGCTGCGCACGCCGATGATCGCCTCGCTCGCGGTCTCGACGAAGCCGCCGTCACTCCATTTCGGATGGGCGCCACCTCGACGGCGTCTGCGCAAGCGGTCGCCGAGCCACGCGCCCGCGCTCGCCTCGCGCTCACCGAGCACTTCCGCTCGCAGCATGCCATCGTCGCGCTCGCTTCACGGTGGAGCGGCTACACGCTCGATGTTCGCACACCTCCGCGCTCGCTCGAGGACCTCTCGCCTCGCCTGTCGCAGCCGGTCATCGTGCTGCCGGTGCCCGGCGTCGGCGCCCGCGCGCCCGAGGGAGTCGTCAACGAGGCTGAGGCCGCGGTTGCGATCGCGCTCGTCGCAGAGCTCGTCGCGGACGGGGTCGCGCCGTCCGACATCGCCGTGCTGACCCCGTTCGTGGGCCAGAGCGTCCGCATCGAGCGCGAGCTCGTTGCGCGCGGACTGCTCGCGCGTGACGGCGTTCTCGTGAGCACCGTGCACCGGCTCCAGGGCGGCGAGCGGCGCGTCGTCATCTTCTCCATCACGGCCACCGAACGCCGGCATCTCCGCTGGCTCGGTGAGCGTCCTCACCTTTTGCATGTCGCCACGAGCCGCGCGCAGGACCACCTGATCGTGCTGCTCGATCCTACCGCCTCGGCGCGAGAGCCGTCGCTCGCGCCACTCGCGGAGCGGCTCGCTCCTACGTAGCGGACGCGCTCGTCAGGGCGACGCCATCGGGTTCGGGCACGGCGGCAAGCCCCGCGTCCGTGCCTGGCCTGAACGTGCGATTTGCCGAGGAAGCGCGGTTCGGCGCTGTGCCACGTGCGTGTCAGCGCGACACTCGCGTCCGAACGTCGGACACCGCTCCATCGACTTGAGCTACCAAGGTGGATGCTCGTCGAATGCCGCGCCTGCGGCGCACCGCTCGC
>JAYTOQ010000737.1:0-1818 GCA_043747665.1 Polyangiaceae bacterium
CCGCCACCTCCTCCGCCTGGTCTCCGACGTTCGCGCCGAAGAGCGTCTCGGCGACGATCTCGAGGGTGAGCGTCATCATGTCCTTGTGGACGTCGCGGACCTCGCCGTCACGCCACTTCGACGCGAGACGCGAGGCATGCGCGACCATGATCTCGCCGTACGACGCGATGCGATCGCGATGGAACGCCGGCTGCGCGAGGCGTCGCTGCCGGCGCCAGAAGTCGCCCTCGCTCGACAGGAGACCGTCGCCGAGGACGGGCCGCATGGTCTGGAGGTGCCGGTCCTTCTTCCAGAGGCGGTTGCGCGTCACCAGCACGTCCTCGACGAGGTCGGGATGGCTGAGCAGCGTCACGTCCAGCGGTCCGAGCGCGAGCTGCACCACGTCGCCATGACGCTTGCGCATGCTCGTCAGGAAGCGCAGCGGATCGCGCATGAACTGGTGCGCGTTGCCGAGGAACGGCAGGCGCGGTGCGATAGGCGGATGCGCAGCGGTGATCACGGACCTTCAACGTAGCCGGCTTCGCTCGGCTTCAGGGCACGGTGATCACCTTCGCTATCGTGCACGCAGCCTTGCCGAGCTTCGTCTTTCGCGGCGGATGGGCATCGACGATGGCGCGGCGGGTCGCCGGGTCGAAGTCGTAGACGACGAAGTTGCCGAGCAGCTTGCGAGGCTGACCGGGCTTCTCGAGATAGGTGTGGTCGCCGCCGCCCTCCTGCATCGACGAGAGGAGCATCGTGCCGTTGTCGTCCCAGCCGCGGATGGCAACGTCGTCGACGGTGCGGAGGATGTGCCCGTCCTGCATGTCGGTGATGGCGAGCACGATGGTGGCGCCCTTGCGCGGCCTCGTCTCCCACCACTCGATCGATCCGAAGCGCTCGCCCGGAGAGGCGCCCTCCCAGCGGACGCCGGGCTGCTTCGGAGCAGGCGTGGCGGGGATGGTCGTGCACACCTTACGATCGATGACGCCCGTTCCCGGGTCGGCGAATTCGAGACAGAGCTGCGCGCCGGTCCCGCCCCGGGTCAGCATCACGTGCCCGTCGTTGGAGAGGCCGTGAAAGCTGAAGCCGCCGCCCTCGAGGAGCTTCCTCGGCGGAGACGAGCCGTCGAGGCTCCACGATGCGAGCTGCCGTCCGGTCCGGCACAGCGTGCCCTCGGAGATGGAGTGACCGACGCAGCGCTCGTAGACGACGTAGCGACTGTCGGGCGTGACGTGGGACTTGAACACGTCGTCGGTGTCGACGACCTCGAACGACTGGCCTCCGTCCGCCGAGTGATGGAGGCGACCGTCGACGACGAAGACGTGGTGACCGTCCTTGCTCCACACCACGTTGTCGAAATAGAGCTGCGTCAGGCCGAAGCGTCGCGCCAGGCCGATCTGGCTGCGCAGGTCGGCGCGCTCGTCCGGTGCCTCGAGGAGCTTCGGAGCGGAGCCGGCGCGCGTGGCGTCGGCGAGGACGCGTCCGTTGTTCACGTCGTGGAGCGTGGCGAGCACCTTCGGTTGTCGATACGACTCGACGGCGCAGCCGCGCGCGAGATCGACGACGACGGTGTACTGCGGGTCCCGATCCTCGACGACCGCGATGAACCAGGCGTGCGTGGCATTGGCGCCGAGGAGCAGGAAGCCGTCGCTGGGCAGCGCAGGATCGAGGGGCTGCACCGGCGGCGCGGACGGCGCCTCGATTACTTTGGCCGGCGCCGGTGGCGGCCGTGGCACTGGTGGAGCGTCGGCGGCGATCGGGCGATCGGGCGCAGCCGAGGCGACCGGCGCGAGCAACGGCCCCGTCGGCGGCGGCGGCCCTACACCGCCACAAGCCGCG
>JAYTOQ010000738.1:0-1507 GCA_043747665.1 Polyangiaceae bacterium
AAGCTCTCGGCATGCTCGGGTCGCAGCGCGAGCTCGAGAGCCGAGAGGTCGTCGTCGAAGCTCACGATCTGAAGACGCCGCGCTTCGTTCGCTTCGCTCGCGTCGTTCGCGTCGCTCGCTTCGCGCAGCGCCTCCGAGACGCGCCACGCAGCGACGGCGTTCGAGGCGGCGCCGAGCCCGACGTCGAGCAGCACGAGGTCGTCGCTCGCATGATATCGGCCCGTGTCACGGAGGCGCGCATCGAGACGCGAGGGCACGACGTAGAGCGCTTGCGGCTCGACGCCCGGCCCCGTCCCCGGATGCATGACCTCGCCGCTCGCGCGATCGCGCATCGCTGGCGCGCCGCTGCGCGTGAGGATCACTTCGCATTTCATGAGGCTTTTGCGCGCTTCGCCTTCGCTGGCGCAGGCGCGGTGAAGCTGGTCGCGCTGTGCTCGTGACGATCGATGGCGTCGAGCTTCGCCTTCGCGAACTCCGCGAACTCCCCGCGCGCGATGGCGTCACGCGAGTCGGCCATGAGCGAGTGGTAATAGTGCAGGTTGTGCATGGACACGAGGCGCGGCCCCAGCGGCTCGCGACACTTGAAGAGATGATGCAAGTACGCGCGGCTGAACTTCTTGCAGGTCGAGCACGGGCACTCGACGTCGAGCGCCTCCTCGGAGAGCTGGTTTGGTAGACGCGTGAGCCGCACGCGGCCCGTCGACGTGAATGCCGTGCCCTGGAAAGCGAGCTGCGTGGGGATGATGCAATCGAACATGTCGACGCCCGCCAGCATCGCCTGCAACAGATCCGGCGGCGTGCCGACGCCCATCAGGTAGCGCGGGCGATCCCGGGGCAAGAGCTCTGCGGAGAACGCCGTCACGTCCTCGCGCTCGGAGCGCGTGTCGCCGACCGCGAGCCCGCCGATCGCGAAGCCGTCGAAGGCATGCGCGGTGAGGAACCCCGCCGACTCCTTGCGCAGCTCGGGAACGACGCCGCCCTGCACGATGGCGAAGAGGGCCTGCTGCTCGTTGGTGCGCGCGGCCAGGCTGCGCAGCGCCCAGCGATGCGTTCGTTCCATCGCGGCGCGGGTGCGTGCCTCGTCCGACTGCGAGTCGATGCACTCGTCGAGCACCATCATGATGTCGGAGCCGATCGCGGTCTGCACCTCGATGGATCGCTCCGGCGACAGCATGTGCATCTGCTGATCGGTGTAGCCCTTGAAGCGAGCGCCGCGCTCGGTGATGGTGCGGTCGCCGGGCAGCGAGAAGATCTGGTACCCGCCCGAGTCGGTGAGGACGGGCCCCGGCCACCCCATGAATTTGTGGATGCCGCCGAGCCGCCGGAAGGCCTCGGGGCCGGGCCGCAGCATCAGATGATACGTGTTGCCGAGGACCACCTGCGTGCCGACCTCGGCGAGGTCGACCGGCGCGCAGTTCGTGACCGACGCCCGCGTCCCCACCGCCATGAAGACCGGCGTCTCGATGCGGCCGTGCGCGGTCAGCATCGATCCGCGGCGCGCGCGCGA
>JAYTOQ010000739.1:0-1869 GCA_043747665.1 Polyangiaceae bacterium
CGTCAGCGCGCGCGCGAAACAATTCGACACCCGCTCGTGATCCGAACGCGACGGCGACCCCCACTAGAGGGCGAGCGCGGCGTTGGCCGGGCGCTCGTCACCGTAGCAGGAGCAGTCCATGCGTACATTCTCACAGCGCCTCGCGGCGCGTTCGTTCGGGTCGTTCGCCGCTGGCATCGCATTGCTCGCCGCCCAACACGGCGTGCAGCGCGGGCGCTGGCACCACCACCGCGACCACGGCGCAGGCGCTGAGCGAAGCGACGGCAAGCGCCGCCGGCACGCAGGCCGCAGCCGGGGCGTGCTTCACCGCGTTCGACGAATGCAAGAGCGCAGCGACGGCCGAGGCCGACGAGAAGGCGTGCCGCACGACGCTCGTTACCTGCTTGCCCGCGGAGGCGGATCCCGGACCGCACTGCGGTGGCAGAGGTCGCGACGGCGACGGCGATCCCCGCGGTCGCCACGAGCGCGACGGCGACGGCGACGGTGACCGCGACTGCGACGGACCGAAGGGCGACAAGCGAGCGGACGGCGGCGCCGCTGGCCTTCCCGGCTTCTGCAACTTGATCCAGCGATCGGGGCCGCCGTGCTCCGGGCACACCGCGGGCAGCGCCATCGCGTCGAGGGTCGCCGCGTCCGCGATGACCCTCCCCGCGCTGTCCGTATCGCTCGCCAAGCCGTGCTCCGCCATGCCTCGGCAGCAAGAGTGCCTGGCGGCGCGAGAAAGGATCACCGGAGGAGCGCGTTTTTCCGCGCCACGGGACCGTTTCGTGCGGAAAGGTGGGCTGCCAAAGCTTCGCTGAGCACTTCAGACATTGCGCCTAGTGTTCGGTAATCACAATTGAACTAGGCCACCGTGCGGCGCGCGAACGCCGCCAGCCGCCGCGGCCGCGTCAGGGTCTCCTTTTCCGGCCGAGGGAGCGCTTTGACGGCCAGCTCGAGGCGCAACGCCTCCCCCTTGGAACGGCACCGCCGCACGGCGCAGACCTCGAGCGGTCCCCTTCCGCGCGTGTACTTGGCGCCCTTGCCGGCGTCGTGGAGCGCGATCCGCTCGGCGACGTCCTTCGCGATCCCCGTGTAGAGCGACCCGTCGGAACAACGTGCAAGATACACGAACCAGAGCTCGATGCGGCGTGAGGCAGCCACGTCCCGAGCATACGCGATCAGCGGCGCTCAGCGACGTCGCGAGCGGCGCCGTCGCACGAGGATGCCGAGCGCCAGGAACGTCAGCGCCATGGCCGTGAGCGCGACCGGCGGGAACGCTGAGCGCGGAGGCACGCGCTTGCCGGTCGAGCAGCCGGCGCCCGCGGCCGTGAAGTACGGAACGGAATCGCCGGGAATGACGGTCACGTCGACCTGCGCGGCCGGGCTGAGCAGCTTGCCGTCGTCGGCGCGGATCTGGAACGTGAGCTTGACCGTGTCACGTCCGACGTCGGGCGCCGTGAAGGTGGCCGCCGGTCCGAGGTCGGTGACGAGCTCCACGTGCGGACCCGCGATCTGCGTCCACGTGAACTCGAGCGGCTTGTCCATCGGATGCGTGCCGCTGCCGGTGAGCGTGACGGCCGCCTTCGATTTCACCGTCACGGGATCGCCGGCCGACGCCGTGGGCCCCTTGGGATCGCAGATGTCGGCGTGCGCGACGAACGACCAGAACGGCTTGCTGGAGATGCCGTCGAGCTCGATGTCGTCGACGTCCCAGCCGGGCGCGCCGGCGAAGCGATTACCGCTCGCGGTGCGGAAGCGGATCATGACGCTCTCGGGATGCGCGCCGAGATCGACCTTGATGCGCGACGCCACCCACTTATCGGGGTAGCCCGAGCTCTTGTTGCCGTAGGCGCGGCGGCCTTCGAGGGTGCTGTCGCCGCGTCCGCT
>JAYTOQ010000740.1:0-3635 GCA_043747665.1 Polyangiaceae bacterium
TCGACGCGACGCACAGCTTCGATGTCGCGTCGCAGTTGGCCGTGCAGCAATCGGCGCTCGTCGCGCATGCGCCGCCCAGCGCCTTGCAGGAGGCGCCGAGACGCGGATCGCCGTCGGCCCCACCGCCGTCATCGCCCCCGCCGCCGTCACCCGTGTCGACGGCTGCGGTCTCGCTTCCGCAACCGGTGAAGACCGGGCTAGCGAGGATGGCTGGGACGAGGAGCGCGAGCGCGGCGAGGGAGAGCTTGTTCACGAATGCACCTCGAGGTGAATGATGTCTCACCGAGATGGTGATGACCTCGTTAATTGCTGCGAACGGCGATCGAGGTGCGCGCACCGATGCGCTCCGCTCACTGGTCACCAGCGTTGCCGGGCGGTCACTCGCCGTGTAACTCGCCAGTCGATGGCTATGAGGCTATGGAGACGGCAGCGCGCCGACTGCGTCCTTGCCTGCTTGCCCCGCGGACAAGTTGAGAGCGTTTTCAGAGGACGAGAGACATCTCGATCGCATCCTCGTCGTCGGCGTAATAGCGCTCGCGCACGTTGAAGCGCGTGAAGCCAAGCTGCTCGTAGAGCGTGATGGCCGCTACGTTCCCGGCGCGGACTTCGAGAAGAATGCGCGCGGCTGCGTGCGCTCGTCCGTAGGCGATCAGGTCAGCCATCAGCGCGCGACCGATCCCCCGGCGGCGCGACGGGATCGCGACGGCGACGTTGAGGAGGTGCAGCTCGTCGACCACGTGCCAGAAGAGCGCATAACCCAGGACGGCGCCGCCCTCGTCGCGCGCGGCGCGGAGCCTCGCCCATGATCTCACGAGCTCCTCGCGAAGGCTTCGCTCCCGAACGACCAACGGAGCCTCGGCCCCGACCCCGACACCGACGCCGAGCTCGCTCGGGACGAACGAGGCGAGATCGATATCGACGGCGGCCGTGAGGTCCGCCTCGACGAGGGCGTCGATCTTACTGAGCACGACGTGACGGGGGCGGAGGACGCGACGGAGGCTCGCTCACGCGGCCCTCGGGTACGCGGCCGAGTGCACGGGCGCGCGGCGCGAGCGCGTGCACGTCGAGCGCGAGACGAAGCGAGCCGTCACCGCGCACGACCGCGCCGGCGAACGGGCCCATGCTGCGAAGGAGCGGCGAGAGCTCGCGGACGAGCACCTCCTCGGTGATGCCCACCGCGTCGATGCCGATGGTGAGGCGCTCCTCGGTCTCGAGGCCGACCTCGAGATCGACCACGTACGGCGCGCGCGCCATGTTCGCGGGCTCGAGGCATGCCGCGAGGTGAGGGACGCGCTCGGCCTCCGGTCCGTCGTTGAGTCGAATGCCCCGCGTGTGCAGCGCGGGGAGCGCATGCTCGATGCCGCCCGCGGTCACCCACAGCACGGTGGCGAGCCCGGTCTCGATGGGGACGTCGACGCGTGCCTCGAAGCCCCAGCGCGGACGGCTGGAGAGGCGGATCGAGCCGCCGAGCTTCTGCACAGACGCGAGCGTGATGTCGAGACCGATGCCTCGTCCCGCGAGGAGGTCGGGGCTCTGGCCGCGCATCGAGAAGCCGGGCAGGAACAGCAGCTCGAGCAGCGTCTGATCGTCGGCGGCCTCGGCGAGCACCTCGGTCACGACGCCGGACTCGACGGCACGTGCTCGCACGGCCGATACGTCGACGCCTGCGCCGTCGTCGGAGATGGTGACGACGAGACGGCTCGCCAGCTTGCGCGCGGAGAACGTGAGGGTCGCCTCGCGCGGCTTGCCGAGGGCCGCCCGCTCGTCGGGCGTCTCGATTCCATGGGCGATGGCATTACGTGCAAGCTGCAAGCAGGGCTCGGCGAGCTGCTCGGCCAGGCGCCGATCGATGGGCTCGTCTGCCCCGATCGTGCGGATCGCGAGCAAGCGCCCGGTGCGACGCGCCTCGGCCAGCGCGGCAGCGGAGAGGCGCGCGAACATCCCGCGGATCGGGGTCTGGCGCATCGCCGAGAGGAGCTTCTTCGCGGCGCCGGCGTTCTCCTTCAGCGCGTGATTGCTCGCCTCGAGCTGCTCGGAGACCTGGTCGAGCTCGTCGCTCATCTCGACGAGGGTCTGCGCGGCGTGCTCGACCCGCCGTAGCGCGGCGGCCGGCGCTCCCCACGGTCGCGGCGGGCCGATCAGCCGCAGCGCTTCGGCAAGCTCGGCGCGGAGCCGTCGCAGCGTGCGCGCCTGCGCGCTCGCGCGAGGAACGCGAGCCGCGACGCGCTCGCGCGCGACGGCAATGCCGCCCACGTGATCGAGGAGCCGGTCGACCGACTGCGCCGAGACGCGAATGGTGGCGTCGCCCTCCGCGGTCCGTGCTTCGTCGGCATCGGCGCCGCCGGGACGACGCGAGGCATCGGGCCACGTGCTCGGACGCTGCGAGGGTCGCACCGATCCACGTTGCCGCGTTGGAAGGCCGCGCAACATCGCGAGCGCGGCCTCGGGCTCGTCGAGGAGCCCGCCCAGCACCGCGCGATAGCTCGCCACCTCACGGAGCGCGGCGGTCGCGCTCTCCGTGCTGGACGCCGCGTTGCGGAGGCGCTCCTCGAGCCCGTGACAGAACCACGCCATGGGCTCGTCGCCGGCGGCGCTCGCTGCGCCCTTCATGGTGTGCACGTGGCGATACACCGCCGAAGCGGCGTCGACCGGATCCGTCGCGCTCCCGAGGGCCTCGTCGATCTGCGCGAGCCGATCGACGACCTCGGCGACGTACTGCGAGCGAAGGAGCGACTCGAGCACGCCCGGCACGAGGTCCGGCGGCGGCTCTGGCCACGCCACGTCGATTGCGGTCTCGCCGGCGGACAGCCTCCGGATGGCGCGCTTCACCGTTTCGACGATGTCCTCGAGCGCCGCGTGCTCGCCTTCGCGAAGCCTTCGTTCGAGGCGCTGCATCGCGCTGGCGAGCTCCGGCTCGCCGGCGAGCCCCGCCGACCCCTTGAGCGCGTGCACGGTCCGCCGCGTTGCCTCGAGCGTCTCGGCGTCACGCTTGCCCGCGTTCACCTCGAGGGCCACGAGGTGGCGCTCGAGCTCCATGGTGAGCAGGCGCGTGAGCTCGGGATCGCGCGGCGACATGCGTTGCTCGGCTCCGGCTCGGCTCAGGTCTGCTCGTCGTCGTCGCCTTCGAGCATGCGCGAGAGCGGCTCGAGGACAGGACGAAGCGCACCGACGACCAGCGCCTGCGGGACCTTTCCGCTCAGCGTCCCGAGCGCGGCGACGAGCGCGCGCGCATGATCCGTCGCCTCGGCGATGGCGCGCGCGGTCTCGGGATCGCTGCCCGTGGCCTTGCGAAGCCGGTCTCCGATGTCGACGAGCGCGCGCTCGGCATCAGCCGAAGCGCCGCCCACGCGTGCCGCTTCTTGAGCGACCTCCGCGGCGGCCTCGCGCGTCCGGTCGAGGCTCGAGTTCACCTGGAGGAGCTCGCTCCCAATCTCGGCGAGCGTGGTCGACAGCTCGCGCGATGCCTCCGAGCCGCGGGTGGCCTGCGCGCGGACCTCGTCGGACACGAGACCGAGCGCCTGCGCCGCGCCTTCGCCCATGCGCGCGCCTTCGAGGCCCGCGTTGAGCGCGACGAGCTCGAGCCGCGCGAACGAATCGACGATGCGTCCGAAGCTGGTCGATAGATCCTGCGCGCG
>JAYTOQ010000741.1:0-3437 GCA_043747665.1 Polyangiaceae bacterium
GCCGACCAGCTCCGAGCTGCGGGATGCGGGCTCCGTCACGCGTCCCCCTGCACCCGCATCTTCGTCGCTCGGTGCAGCGAGAGCGCCTCCTTCTGCGAGGCCTTTCCAGCCGAATCGTAGATCGTGACCGTGATCTCGTCGCCCTCGTCGTCGACCACGGCGATGCCGCCCCCCTCGCAGCCGATGGGGCCCGGAGTGACGAACCAGCGCGCGCCGATCTTGCGGACGAGCGGCGCGTCGCTCTTGCCGAAGAAGAGGAGGTTCGCGGCGAGGATGTCCTCCTCGTCGAGGAGCGCCTTGTCGTGGATGAGGACCGCCACGCGATCGCCGACCATCTCGATGGTGCGCGAGATCTCCTCGGGCAGCGCCTCGAGTGACTTGAGCCGAAGGCGCGCGCGTTCCGTCTGGACGAACTTGTCGATCTGCTCGGACGTGCCGGTCACGGCGACATCGGCGGCGCGGCGCCACGCAGCCTCGTCGCTGGGATCGTCGCCAACGAGCTTGCGGGCCCAGGCAGCGACCGCGCGATCGAGCGCGCCGTCGTTTCCGAGGTAGATCGCGCGGTGCACCCGGGCGCCGTTCAAGAGGAACTCGGCCGCTCTCCCGAGCGCGCCGACGTCACTACCGGCTGGGCCGAGGAGACCGAGGCGCATATCGACCTCGCAGTTTCTCGATGCGGCGCGGGAAAGTAAAGCGTCGTGGCCCGCGAACGACCGCCTTGTTAGCATCCGTCGCCTTGCCCCCGCCCGCGCCGCCGCAGTCCGTCCCCGAGCATCGCCTTCGGGCGCTTCGCGATCCCGTCACCATCACGCTCGATGGTGAGGAGATCCTGGCCGAGCGCGGCGAGCCCGTCGCGGCTTCCCTGATCGCCGCGGGCAAGATGATGATTGCGCGGAGCCCCAAGTTCCATCGCCCACGTGGGCCCGCGTGCATGCGCGCTGCGTGCGACGGCTGCCTCGCGCGCGTCGACGAGACCCCCAACGTCATGACCTGCATGGTCGCCTCACAGGAAGGCACGGCGGTCGTCTCGCAGAACCGCCTCGGCCCTCGCGATCTCGATCTCCTGCGCATGACCGACTGGTTCTTCCCCGACGGCATGAACCACCACGAGCTCTTCGCCGGCGTGCCCGGCGTGCAGAACGTGATGCAGGCCTTCGCGCGACGCGTGGCGGGCCTCGGTCGTCTCCCCGTGGAGGTCGAAGGCCCGCACGCTGCACGTCGTCGGGTCGCCGACGTCGTCGTCATCGGCGCGGGCCCCGCCGGCATGGCCATCGCGTCGCGTTTGGCCGCCGCCGGCCGCGCCGTCGAGGTCATCGACGATCGACTGACGCCCGGCGGCAGCGTAACGGCGCTGGGCCCCGCCGAGCGCGCAGCATTCGACGCGATGCGTGCAGTCTTCACGGATCACGTCGCCGCGAAGCGCATCCAGCTCCACGCCAACACGGTGGCGGGCGGCCTCTACGGACGCGATCTCCTGGTCGTGGGCCCCGAGGGAGCGGAGGTCATCGAGGCGCGCGCGCTCGTCTTCGCGTGCGGCGCACACGACGGCGGGCTGGCGTTCGAGGGCAACGACGTGCCCGGTGTGATGAGCGCGCGCGCGGCGGGGTGGCTGCTCGGGCGAGGCGTCGTCGTCGGCAAGAAGATCGTGGTCGTGGAGAGCGCCGGCGGCGGGCCGTTCGGAGCATCGTTCGCGACTGCGATGAAGGCGAGCGGCGTGAAGGCCGACGTCACGGTGGTCCGCGGCGAGCCCGTCAGCGTCCGCGGCGCCAGCCGCGTGAAGGCGGTCGTGGTCTGCGACGCTGCAGGCATCGTCCAGAAGCTCGCAGCCGATGCGCTGCTGATCGATGCGCCGCGCTCTCCGGCCTACGAGCTCGCCGAGCAAGCCGGCGCGACACTCGCGCACGAGGCGCACGGCTTCGTCGTGAAGACAGACGCGGGCCGCATCGGCGAGGGCGTGTATGCGCTCGGTGAGATGACCGGCACGCCGCTCGACGCGCGCGCCATCGAGGCCGACGCCGCGCGCCTCGCCACCACGCTCCTCTCGTAGCTCGGTCGCTTCGGTAGCTCGGTAGCTCGGTCGCTCGGTCGCTCAGTCGTCGACGAGCGCGCCGAAGAGGCCGATGCCCAGCGCCAGCGTGATCGCCAGCGACATCGCCATGAGCCCGAGGAAGCCCGAGTAGCTCTCGAAGGGCTGCAGCTCGAACGCCTTGCGCGTCCCGACGACGCCGCACACCAGCACCGGCGAGAGCAGCGGGAAGAGCACGATCGCCAGCACCAGATCGCGCGCGCGCGTTCGCACCGTCATGGCTCCGAAGAGCGTTCCCACGCACGAGAGCGAGGCCGTCCCCATCACGAGCAGCCCCAGGAACGCCGGCAGGTGCGCGTTCGCCGATTTCCGCGCTTCGACCAGCATCTCCGGCGTCGCGTCGCTCAAACCGACGCCGCTCGAGAAATCGATCTGGAAGAGAAACATGCAAAGTGCAACGAGCGGAATCTCGATGAGCAGGATCATCCCGAACGTCGCCAGCGCCTTGCCCAGGAAGATGGATGCGCGCGGGATGGGAGCCACCAGGAGCCCGGTGAGCGCCGACTCGTCGCGCTCGCGCTGCCACACGCGCCCGAAGGACAGCGTGGCCGCGAAGAAGATGGTGATCCAGATGGTCCCCGCCGCCGTCGCAGCGTTGGTCTTGTCGCTGACGTGGAACGCCATGCTGGCGAGGAACCCCACCACGATCGAGAACACGCCCGCCGTCGCGACGATCTCTCCGGTACGTCGCTCGATGCGCACGTCCTTCTTGCAGATCTCCCACGCCACGGCGAGCGCACCCGGCCGCTTGCGCGTCTTCGCGTTCGCGAGCGTGGTCGGCGTGACCGGGATCACCATCCCGGCCACTCTACGACAGGGCCGCGACTACGGCAGCTTCAGTGCGCGAACGGCAGCTCGGCGCCGCTGCCCGCCATCGTGCGCAGCTTCTCGGCGGCCAGCTTGCGCTGGTCGGGCGTGAGGATGGGCAGGATCTTCTCGGCGACGCCGAGCGCGCGGCTCGTGCCGATGGCCGCGCGCTCGCGCAGCTTCTCGGGCGCCGGCGTGGCGACGCTGGCGTCGAACTTGTCGGACCGGAACGACTCGAGGACCTTCTTGCCCTCGTTCATGCGGTCGAACATCTCGCGGATCGAATGGCCCTCGCGGCCGGCCTTCAGCGCCTCCTTGATCTGGCTCTTCTGGTCGTCGGTGAGCTTCAGGTCCTCGGCGAGCTGCATCATGCCGTGCATGCCGCCGCCCTTGTGCGCGCCGCCGCCGTGATCGCCCGGCTCGCCCTTCGCGCCCTTCTCACCGCCGCCGCCTTTTTCACCGCCGCCGCCGTGTCCGTGATGGCCATGCTTGAACTTGGCCTCGAGCGCATCGGCGAACGCGTTGCGCTGCTCGGCATCGAGGA
>JAYTOQ010000742.1:0-8713 GCA_043747665.1 Polyangiaceae bacterium
GACTCGTCCTCGAAGCGAACAGTGCGCGTCTGGAACGGCGCGCACGGCGCCCCCGGGAACGTCACCGGCGCGCTGCACAGCCCGAGCGCGCTCCCCAGCTTGCCTTGCGTCACGGGATCGGAGAAGCGTCGCACGATGGGCAGCGCCGATCGCGCGCTCCCCTTCTTCGCTCGTGACCATGCGCGAGCCAGCACGGCGCGGAGGCCCTCGCCGTCGAGGAGATCCTTTCGCTCGAGCGCGAGCACGCGATCGAGGTGGTACTGGAAGAGGAGCGCGGCGCCGAGCTCGTCCATGATCCGCCCTGCGCGCTGGACGCCGATCGATCGCTCGAGCAGCGCCCGCGTCGCCTCTCCGTGCAGCGCGTGGAACAGACCGAGCTGCGCGCGGTCCTGCTGCTCGGGGCCCCAGCTCACCAGCGCGCGCGCGTCGGGATCGTCAGGCAGATACGGAGCCCACACCGCGAGCAAGCGCGCCGAGCAGCGATCGAACTCGTCGTAGGACACCGCGACCATGCCGTCGAGATCGCGTACGCCCTCCAGGAGCTGCGTGATGCGGTCGAAGCGATCGTTCGGCTCGGGCAACGTCGCCCATCCCTGGCCACGATCGCCCGGCGGACGATTGTTCGCGGCGACCACGCGATCCGTTCCTCGCGTTGGCAGGGGACGCGCGTCCTCGTTGGCGGGCGGAGATCGGTCGGGTAGATCCCAGCCCGAGCGGGGATACGCGCCGGTCCATCCCTCTGGGCGCACGTCGACGCATCCCGAGTGGACGTCGCCCACCGCGCCCTTCGAATCGGCGAGGACATTCTGGAGCGACAGCACCTTGAAGCGCTTGAACGTCGCGATGCCCTCGTCGACGTCCTTGATCGAGAGGCCGTCGAACGCGGCGTCGGCGTCGTTCGCGATGTCGCCGTGCCCGGTCCAGCGGATGCACGGATAGACGCCCTCCACCGAGGCGTCGCCGAGGATCGTGCCGTACTCGTTGTCGTAGAAGACCCAGGTCTCGGCCTCGCGTCGGCCGCGCACCTTGACGCGCTCGATGCGACGCACGAGCGGCTTCCACTCGTCGCCGACGAGGTGCTTCTCGTCCTTGCAGCGGTCGGCGACGATGTCGACGTTGTCGCCGTGCCCGAACGTGCACGAGAACGCGCACGTGTCGTTGCGGCCGCACGAGTTCCACGCGAAGCCCGGGATGCCGAGCCCCTGGTAGAACGTGCCGTCCGCATAGGCGACGTGCGACGCGTAGACGACCGGCGGAAAGCGGCCGACCTCCATGTGGAACTCGCCCATGAGCAGCGCGCTGCCCGACTTGCTCACGCGACCCGAGATGGCGAATGCGTTCGAACCGCCGACCGGCGAGCCGGCGAGCAGCGCGTATTCCGAGGGCACGCGGAGGCCGCGCAGCTTCTCGAGATCGAGGCCTTCGGCGGCGTCGCCGAGGAGCGCATCGAAGACGGCGCGCGGCGCTCCTCCCGCGACGAGCTCGGCGACGATCATCTCCGCGGTCTGCTGCATCGAGGTGAGCCCGAAGAACGCGACCAGGCGGTACACGGTGAACACCGATTTTGGCGTGAACAGCTCGACGGGGCGACCGAGCAGGCGCAGGAGGGCGGGCGTCCCGCGCTTCGTCGCGCCGGCATTGAAGCCGTCGCAGTACGTCTCGAGCCACCGCCGGGTGTCCGGACGCAGCTTTGCCTCGTATCCGTCGAGACCACGCGTGAGGGCGAGCGCGCGCACCGCGCGATCGACGGTGCGCGCGAAGCGGCGGTCGCCGAACATCGACAGGAGCTCTCCGCGCGCGGCGGCAAGCACGAGATGCACCTGGACGAGCCGATCGGTCGCGTGCATGTAGCCGCGTGCCCACGTCGCCTCTGCGACGTTCTTCGCGTAGATGGTCGGGTAGCCGAGCTCGTCGCGCTCGACGCGTATCTCGCCCCACGGTCCCGGCAGCTTCATCGGTGGTCCATACCGCGGACGCGCAGCGGCGCGCGCTCTATCGCCTAGTCGAGGTCGCTATCGTGCGCGTGCCCGAACGACCGACCACCACCGCGGCCATGACGCCGCCGCCGATCAGCAGCGTTGCGCCAAGTGTCGCCCATCCAAGATGCTCGCCGCCCAGTGCGGCACCGAGCAGCACGGCGACCACCGGGTTCACGTACGCGTGGCTCATCGCGACGGCGGGCCGCGAGTGCGCGAGCAGCCAGCTGTACGCCGAGAAGGCGACGAGCGAGCCGAAGACGACGAGATAGACCCACGCGAGGACGCTGCCCCACGCGATCTCGGTCGGGAGATGCTCGCCAAGCACCGCGCTCGCGAGCAGCATCCACGCGCCGCCGGTCGACATCTGGGCGCCGGCTGCACCGAGGCCTCGCGATGCGCCGCTCGCCTTGGCTGCCTCGGACCGCGCGACGAGCGAGCCCAGCGCCCAGCCCACCGGCGCCAGGAGCACGAGCAGCGCGGGCCAACCCGCGACCGCGAGCGGCGAGCCGAACCCGAGCAGCGCGACGCCCGCGATCCCGAGCACCATGCCCAGCACCTCGACGCGCCTGGGACGCTCGCCGCGGAACGCCATCATGGCGGAGGCGATGAGCGGCGTGGTCGCGCACACCACCGCCGCGACGCTCGAGGGCAGCGTCTGCTCCGCGACCACCACGAGGCCGTTGCCGCACAAGAAGAGAAGAGCGCCGACGGGCACCGCCACGAGCCAGGCGCGCCGCGAAGGCATGGTCTCGCCGCGCGCCTTCGTGATGGCGAGCAGCGCACTGCCCGCCAGCACGAAGCGTGTCCCCGCCATGCCGAACGGCGGGAGGCCCGCGACCGCGAAGCGCATCGCGAGGTAGGTCGAGCCCCAGATCAGGTAGAGCGCCAGCAGCGAGACGACCAGGCGCGGATCGAGGCGCGAGCGGACCGAGGAGGGCATGAGAAGCGACGAGGGATCGAGCGGCGGAGGCTCGTGCCTTACCTCAGCCGGTACGCGGCGGCGAGAGCACCGACGTCGCGAGCTCGCGCAGCCGCGCGTTCGTCGAGAGGAGGAACGGCTGGACGGCGAGCACGAGGCGCGGAGCCAAGGGACGAGACAACGCGAGCAGCACGTCCTCGGCGCAGTCGCCCTGACCCTTGGTCGGCACGCGGCGCGCGAGCTGCTCGAGCGCGACACAAGGGAGCTCGTCGGCCGGACGACCGATGGTGCGGAGCCAGCTGACGAACCGCATGCGGCGCGCCTCGGTCGCGGGTCGCCGGATTCGTGCTGCCCAGAGCGCTCGTGCCGCGGCGAGCCCGGCGCGCGAGAGCAGCCGCTCGATGTACGGCGTCGGAAGCACGAAGTCCGACAGGAGCGCCTCGGCCAGCGGCGCGAGCAGCGAGGGATCGTCCAGCAGCGTGAGCGCCCGCGCCGACGACGAATCGACGCGTGTCATCAGGCGCATCACGCGCAAAGCGATCTCGTCGACGTCGCCGCGCTCGAGGAGCTCGCCGAGCGCACGCTTCTCGAGATCGACCGCGCCGTCACGCGCCGCGATGAACTGGGCGACGGCGGCGGCGGCGGCGGCGGCGGCGTCCGCATCGAGCTGCTTCATCGGCGACGGCGTGAGCGTCCACGTACCCGGTGCTTCGGGTCGTGGCCGCAGCTCGCGGATCCCGGAGCTCACATGGGTGTGCGGGGCCAGCTCCGAGCGGTCCGTGGGCGTCCTCGCGTCGCTGGCAGGCGCGCTGATGGCCTCCTCCTTTACGATGGGCCGCGCGCTTCCGCGGTCGCTCTCGCGCATCGAGGTCGGCATGGGAGCTCCGAGCTCGACGAGCAACGCTCGGAACGCGCGCCGCAGCTCGCGCATGCTGGTGAAGCGATCGGCCGGGTCCTTCGCGAGCGCCTTCATCGCGACGTGGTCGATGCGCGGATCGAGGTCGGTGCAACGCTGCGAGGGCCGAGGCGCGGGTACCAGCAGGTGCTGGCGGAGGAGCGCCTGCGGTTCGTCGGCGACGAAGGGCGCCTCTCCGGTCACCAGCTCGTAGAACATCGCGCCGCATGCGTATACGTCGCTGCGTTCGTCGACCTCCTCGCCGAGGCACTGCTCGGGGGACATGTACGTGGGCGTTCCGGTGAGCGACGGACCGCCGCCGTCGGTCATCGCGCGGACGACGCCGAAGTCACAGAGCTTCACGTGGTCACGCACCTCGCCGTCGTCGTCGGCGCGACGCACGAGGATGACGTTCGACGGCTTCACGTCTCCGTGGATGATGTGATGCGAGTGGGCGTGCGCGAGACCTGCGGCGACCTGGAGCATGATCTCGACGGCGCGCTCCACGGCGAGACGAGGGGCGGCGTCGAGGATCTGGGTGAGCGGCGTTCCCACGAGGAGCTCCATCGCGAGCCAGAGCGTCCCCTCCTGCTCCTCGCCGAAGTCGAGCACGCGCACGAGGTTCGGATGATCGAGGAGGCTCGCGGCGCGGCCCTCGGCGTGGAAGCGCGCGCGCACGGTCGCGTCCCGCTGGAGCGCCGGATGGATCACCTTCACGGCGACGTCCTTCGCGAGGTGCATGTGCTGCGCGCGATAGACGGCGCCGAACGCACCGAGCCCGATGCGCTCGTTCACGAGCAGGCGGCCACCGAGCGGACGACCGATGAGCGCGTCGTCGATACGCGGTCCGGGACGAAGCGCGGACGACGGCGCAGAGATCTTCTGCGCTGCGTTTGGTCGCTTTCCGGCAAGCCCGTGCATCGTGCTGGCGATCCCCTAGCAAGCCGGCCGACCGAGCGCCAATGTCGGATAATGTGAGGGTGAACAGACTCACGCCGAAAAACGCGGAGAACGCTTCGGGATCACAAAGGATCTTGATGATCACGTCGTCGCAGAAGATGTCGTTCGGCGGTCCGTTGGGCGCGTAACACGCGTCGAGCAACACGTTGAGCGCGCTCTTCGTGTACGCGTTTTGAAGGGTCGCGCGGATGACCTCGTTGCCGTCGACCGTGACGATGCTGCCAGACGTGCGCGTGGCGCTCGTGAATGTCGTGGCGCGGATCGCCGCCGTGCCGCCGTTGTCGGTGTAGGCGCTGTTCCAGCTCCCCTGAACGTCGTCGCGCTCGAAGTCGTCGCACATGATCGCGTGTCGAGCGACGTGAGCCACGAGCATCCGAGGGCGCTCGCGCCGCATGCGAGCGCGACAATCACCGCACGGCGCGTGCGCATCGACCTCGAGCGAATCACGGCGCACCGCGAAGCTGGCGCTGGCGGAGGCGTCCGCTCCTCCGCTAATGTCGGCGCTGACGATGACGAAGTCCTCCTCTCCTCCGACGTCCTTTCCGAAGGGCGAGATCAAGGTCCTGCTGCTCGAGAACGTGCACGCGAGCGCGCACGAGATCTTCCGGGGCCAGGGCTTTCACATCGAGGCCGTGCCGCGCGCGCTCAAGGAAGACGAGCTCATCGCGAAGCTCTCCGAAGGCGTTCACATCCTGGGCATCCGCAGCAAGACGCACGTGACCCGCAAGGCGCTCGAGGCCGGCAAGCGACTGCTCTCGGTCGGTGCGTTCTGCATCGGCACGAACCAGATCGATCTCGAGGCCGCGAATCAGTCCGGCGTGCCGGTGTTCAACGCGCCCTTCAGCAACACGCGCAGCGTCGCCGAGCTGGTGATCTGCGAGGTGGTGATGCTGGCGCGGCAGCTCGGCGATCGCTCGCGCGAGGTGCACGAGGGCAAGTGGCGCAAGGTCGCGACCGACTCGTTCGAGGTGCGCGGCAAGACGCTCGGTATCGTCGGCTACGGCCACATCGGCTCGCAGGTCGGCGTGCTCGCCGAGGCGATGGGCATGCGCGTCATCTCGTACGACATCCGCACGACGCTCCCCATGGGCAACAACAAGGCGCTCGAGACGCTCGATGCCCTGCTCGAGGCGAGCGATTTCGTCACGCTGCACGTCCCGGAAACGCCGCAGACGAAGGGCATGATGGGCGCCGCCGAGATCGCGAAGATGAAGGCGGGCGCGTACCTCATCAACTTGAGCCGCGGCACCGTCGTCGATCTGGACGCCCTCGCGAGGGCGTTGAAGGAGAAGAAGCTCGCGGGCGCGGCGCTCGACGTCTATCCCGAGGAGCCGGAGAGCAACTCCGACGGCTTCCAGAACGTCATGCGTGGTCTCGCGAACGTGGTGCTCACGCCGCACATCGGGGGCTCGACGGCAGAGGCGCAAGAGTCAATCGGGCGTGAGGTCGCCAACGCGCTCACGAAGTTCACGAACACCGGCGCCACCATTGGCGCGGTCAACTTCCCGCAGGTGGAGCTGGCGCCGCTGGCGGGCACCCATCGCGTGCTCAACGTGCACAAGAACGTCCCCGGCGTTCTCCGCGACATCAACAAGCTCGTGAGCGATCGCCACGCGAACGTGCTCGGGCAGATCCTCGTGACGGACCCCAACATCGGTTACCTGGTCATGGACCTCGACAAGGAGGTCGCCAATGACGTGAGGAAGGCGATCGCGGAGCTGGGGACGGCGATCAAGACGCGGATCTTGTACTGACGAGGACCGTCTCATCAGATCTTCTTGAAAAGGCACCTATGGAGTGTGCCGACGACCTGTCGAACCTGCTCTTCAGGTCCTGCGAAGGCGCCGGCACGCATCCGCGGCTTCAGCCGCCCTCAGCGCCGACCAGGTCTCTCGCGCCGACCCGAGCGCGATCCGGTCGTGGAGCCCCGCCTCTTTCCGACCTGCTCGCCTCCCTCGGCGATGTTCAGCGGTGTGCTCATGACGCTCCTCTGCATCGGCCCTGCGAGGTCCGGGTCGCTCCGTTCGATCTCCCGGATGGCAAGCATCACCTCGCGTAGCAACGCGATCGCCGTCTCGTGAATACGCAGCATGTGATCTCCTTCGGCGCCCCTCTCGTCTCGGGCACCGCAAAGCGCTCTCAACCCTACGCGCCCCTCCCCCTCGAGGCCGCCGCGTAGCGCTACTGCTGCGCCGACACGCGTGGTCGCCGGGGCGTCGGCGGCCCCATCGCCATCGAGGCGTAGCGCCGTCTCCATTCGCCGCGAAGGCGCGCGCGTGGCGCGCTCAGAACGGCTCGCCGGCGAGCGCGCGGCGATAGCCGATGACGTAAAGCGCCTGCAGATTGCAGCCCGAGCAGAAGAGCACCGGGTCGCTGGCGTTCGCGAGGCGTCCGTCGACCTCGTGATGGAGGAGGCCCGTCGTGCAGCGATCGGCGGTGCACGACGTAGTCAGGCATGCCTGCCCGGTGGTGCATGACGGCGCGCATTTTTCCGTGTGCACCTGCGCGAGGCACCACGGGCCACGCATGGTCTCGATGGCATCGAGGACGCGGTCGGCCTCGTTCGAGAACCGCGTGTCACCGGTGATCTCGAAGAGCACCATCAACGCGAGCGCGAGGTAGTTCTGGCTGGACAGCGTCGCGACGTCGCGCGTCTTGGCGCCGAGCGTGGCCGCGGCGTAGGGCGACGCATACCGCGCCGGCACGTCTTCGAGCTTGAGCGGCTGGATCGCGCCGTAGAGCGCGCGCGCTTGCAGGCGATACGTCTCGTCTTTTGTGAGCCGGAAGAGGCGGCCCTCGAGCAGGATCATCGAGACGTTGGGGTAGAGATCGATCCCGGCGCGGCCGGGCCCCGTCGCATAGGCGCGAGCCGTGCGCCCCGATGCGGCGTCGCTGAGATCGACCAGCGCGCGCTCGGTGATACGCTGCTCGAGCGCGATGGCCCGCGCGAGGTGATCCGGCGCGAGGGAGTTGGCGACGAGCAACGCGTACTGCGCGTGCACGAGCGCTACCAGCGCCGTCACCGCCGTCGGTCCATACGTACGCACCGCCCAGCTCGTATCCTCGACGCCCGCGAGGTAATCGCCGAGGCCCATCACGAGATGATCGAGACGATCGAGGAACGCGTCGACGGCGACCACGTCCGCGCCGTCGCCTGCCTCGTGCGCAGCAGCCACATGCTCGATGACGCCGAGCGCAGCCATCACCTTCTCCTGGAGATCGCCGCTCAGCAGATCGGACGCGAGCAGCACCCGCGCACGAGCCAGCGACGCATCGAGGCGAGCGGCGTCGTCCGGCGGCAGCGGACCATCGGCGGCGCGACGCGAGAGCCACGCGAGGCCGAAGAACGGCGCATCACCGAGATCCTCGAGCCAGTCGCCGTCGACGAACGAGAGGCCACGCGCGTCCGTGGTCAGCGCCTCGCGCATCGCGCCGTGCCGCGACGGAGGGGCGGTAGCGGGGATCTTCTCCTCGGCGCTCGACGTGCAGGAGACCGCGGCGGCGAGCACCGCGAAGGTGGCGATCGAAAGAGCCCTTCTCATGCGGTCTTCATCAGGTTCTTCATCAGGTTCTTCATCAAGCGTCGATCACCTTCCCGGGGTTCAGCGTGCCACGCGGATCGAGCGCGCGCTTCACTTCTCGCATCACCGCCATCTCGGCCTCGCTGCGCGAGTAGGAGAGGAACGGTTTCTTGAGGAGCCCGATCCCGTGCTCCGCGGAGATGCTGCCGTGATGACGCTGCACGAGCGCGAAGAGATCGCGATCGGCCTCCTTGGTCTTCGTGAAAAACTCGGCACGGTCGAGGTCGTCGGGCTTCATCACGTTGATGTGGAGATTCCCGTCTCCCACGTGACCGAAAAGACAGATCTCCCAGCCCGGGTAGCGCTTGAGGAAGACGTCGTCGAGCTCGTTGCAGAATGCATCCAATCGCGCGATGGGAAGCGCCACGTCGTTCTTGTG
>JAYTOQ010000743.1:0-2229 GCA_043747665.1 Polyangiaceae bacterium
GTTGGACGTGAGGGCATGGCCGCCATCTCGGGCGACCAACGATCGGACGAGCAACAGCTGCCACGCCTGAAGCTTAACTGGGGCTCGTGAGGCCTCCCACGTCCCAGGTGAGGCGTGCATCGCCACCGACACGCAGCCCTGCGTCTGCCGCGAGCTCGATCTTGGTCGGACCGCCGAGCGTGATCACGCGGAGCGGGCGAAAGCCACCCGCACAGGCGTGATCTCCTGGATGGTCGACGACAGATCATCCTTCGTCAGCATCGCGCAGAGCTGCGCGTCCGCCGATCTCCCAGCCGACTCAGGCCGGGACCCGACGGCCGAAGATCAGCGAGAGAGCGCCGAGCACCAGGAAGACGAAGAAGAGGATCTTCGCGATGCCGGCCGCACCCGCCGCGATACCGCTGAAGCCGAGGACTGCGCCGATGAGCGCGATGACGAAAAAAACTGCTGCCCAGTAGAGCATGACGAATCTCCCTTGGTTGGTTGCGTTGGAAGCCGGCGTTCGCCGTGGCCAACGCTGAAGCGAAGACCGTGCCGGTGCGGTCGAGCCGAGCCGGGGCGCGACAGAAACTCCTTTGGAAAGTGAGGTCGAGTCGCGCGGGCCCCCGGAGGGACGAATGTGGCGGCAGCGCGAGCGCCAGCGCTACGAATCGAACTGCCTCAATCGAGGCAACTGGACACGCTCGCGCTGAGGTGGGCCGGCGGAGCCAGGCATCGTGCGTGCAACGCGTCGTTTCATGTCCAACACTCCCGTCCCCGACAACAACCCGATCCAGGTGCCGACGCCGTCTGCGCCGCCGTCACAGCCCGGCGTGCAGCCCATCCACGCCCCTGTCAATCCGGACCCGAAGTCGCACCCGATCCACCCCGTCATGCCCAATCAACCGATCCACGAGGTCGGCGATCCGTCCGTCCCCGTGACCGGCGACGATCGGATCCGGTGATCGTATGAAGTTCACCTACCGGCTGATCAAGGACGCGAACGGCTACCTCGCCGAGTGTGTCGAATCCGACGCTGCCGGCGAAGGCAAGAGCTCGAAAGAGGCGGTGGAGTCGCTGCGGACATCGCTCGAGGAGCGGATGTTCCGGCCCGACGCCGTCGCGCCGCCTGCTGCCGAACCGCACGCCACGATCGAGCTCGAGCTCGCGAGCGACAACACCGCGCCCAAGTCCATCGACCCCGGCGGCCCCGGCGGCTGAGCCACCACGAGCGCGCGCTGCACGCCTAGCGCCGCGTCCATTTCATACGATGAACCGGGAGGCCGTCGGCGATCGCGCGGTGCTCACGCGGGCTCCGCGCGTCGTAGGGATTGTCCGCCACGTGAGCGGCGCCAGCGACATCACCGGCTGGCGCGAATGCCTCATGTGCCGTCACGACTCGCTCGTAGAGGTCCGCCCGTTCCTCCACATCGGTCTGCACGTAGAGCTCCCCGCCGCGGACGAGCAGCCGCGCCACCTCGGAGAGGAAGACGTCGCCCATGACGAGGCGCTTGGTATGGCGCTTCTTCCACCAGGGATCCGGAAAGTGGAGGAACACGCGCGCGACGCCGCCGTCGGGCCCGAGCCGCGGTAGGGCCTGACGAGCGTCTTCGCAGAACACCCGCGCGCGCGCCCCGTGACCCAGCTTTCCCAGACGCGCGTCACCGACCGCGGCCCACTTCTTCCGGATCTCGAGGCCGACGAGACCGTTCTCCGGCGCCGACACCGCCCGCTCGCAGAGAAAGCCCGCCTTCGGTCCGGGACCGATCTCGAGCTCCACCTCGACGCCCTTCACGACCGTGCGCAGATCGACATGGGCCCCGTCCGGGAGGCGCGGGGCGTCGTCGTACGGCCCCGCCTTTCGCCTGGAAGCGACGTCAGGAGCAGCAGGATCGGCGGCGCGATCGGGCAGTGACACGGGTGGGCGGATAGACGCGCGCGCAGGGCCGGTCAAGGTCTGTTAACTTCTCGGGCCATGCGATGGCGGCGGCTCGCGCCCTTCTTGCCGCTCGTCGTCGTGACGGCGGTGCTGGCGCGCGCGTCGATCCATGCGGTCCTCGCCAAGCTCGGCCACCCCGGCGCCGCGCTCGACGACGCGTACATCCATTTCCAGTACGCACGTGCCATCGCTGAAGGGCATCCGCTGCGCTTCCAGGCCGGTGAGCCGATCTCGACGGGCGCGACGAGCTTCGCGTGGCCCGCGCTGCTCGCGCTGCCGTATGCGTTCGGGTTCCGCGGCGAATCGATCCT
>JAYTOQ010000744.1:0-2206 GCA_043747665.1 Polyangiaceae bacterium
AAGGGAGCGCTCGCCGGGCTGCTCACCAAGCTCGGGAAGAACGACGTCCTCTTCATCGACGAGATCCATCGCCTCAACCCGGTGGTGGAGGAGAGCCTCTATCCCGCGATGGAGGACTTCCGCATCGACGTCATGACCGGCGATGGCGCGTTCGCTTCGTCGATCCAGATCCCGGTGCAGCCCTTCACGCTGATCGGCGCCACCACGCGCACGGGCCTGCTCACCGCGCCGCTCCACTCGCGCTTCGGTCAGATCATCCGCCTCGACTTCTACCCGGTCGAAGACCTCGCGCGCATCGTCGAGCGGAGCGCGCACCTGCTCGCCGTCGAGGTGAGCAAGGTGGCTGCCCTGGCCATCGCGGCGCGCTCCCGCGGAACGCCGCGCATCGCGAACCGCTTGCTCCGTCGCGTCCGTGACTTCGCGGAGGTCATCGGGTCGGGAAAGGTCGACGAGGCCATCGTGACCAAGTCGTGCGAGCGCCTCGACATCGACAGCGCCGGGTTCGACGAGATGGACCGCCGCCTCCTTCGCGTCATCATCGTCGACTATGACGGAGGTCCAGTCGGCGTCGAGACGCTGGCTGCTGCGCTGGGTGAGCCACGCGACACGATCGAGGACGTCTACGAGCCATACCTCCTCCAGCAGGGCTACTTGGGACGCACGACGCGAGGCCGGGTCGCGACCCGCAAGGCTTACGAGCACCTGCGCGTTCCGTTCGCAGGCGCCGTCGCCGCCCGACAGAAAGAGCTGTTCGACGAGTGAAGGCAACCGCCTGTTGCCCTTCTAAATGCGCGACTTTCGCGTCGGCCTGCGATCGATTTGCGCGAACTACGCCGATTCGCGCACTCTCCCACGCCTTTCCGGCATCGTAGCGCCTGATGCGATACGTCGTTGCCGTTGGCGCGCTGCTCCTCGTCATTGTCGCTCTCGTCGCCGTGAAAGGGACGCAGATCGGCTCGCTCATCAAGATGGGCAAAGAGATGGAGAAGTCCGGCCCTCCGCCCGAGGTCGTCGCCACCGCCGTCTCGAAGGAGGACGCGTGGGAGGCGACGCTCAGGGCGGTCGGCACCATCGCGCCGGTGAAGGGGGTCTCGCTCAGCAACGACGCGCCCGGCGTCGTCTCCGCGATCCATTTCGACTCGGGCGCGACGGTCAAGCAGGGCGACGTGCTCGTCGAGCTCGACAGCAACGTCGAGCGCGCCCAGCTCGCGTCCGCCGAGGCACGTCGTGAGCTCGCTCGCTTGAACGCCGGCCGCTCGCGCGCGCTCGTCGCGAGCGACTCCATTCCGAAGGCGCAGCTCGACAACGACGAGGCGGTCGTCAAGTCGTCGCAGTCCGATCTCGGGGCGCTGCAAGCCCAGATCGCCCGCAAGATCGTGCGCGCTCCCTTCAGCGGAAAGCTCGGTATCCGCGCCATCAACATCGGGCAGTACCTGGCGCCGGGGACCACCATCACGTCGCTCGAGGCGATGGACTCGGTGTTCGTCGACTTCACGCTGCCGCAGCAGAACCTCGCCGACGTCGCGGTGGGTACGAAGGTGCGTGTCACGCTCGAAGGCGATGCGGGCGCCGGCTACGACGGAGTCGTCAGCGCCGTCGACCCCGCCGTCGACTCTGCGACACGCGCCATCCGCGTGCGCGCGAGCATCCCCAACACCCTCGACAAGCTGCGGCCCGGCATGTTCGCCAACGTGAGCGTGGTGCTCCCCGAGCAGAAGCGTTTCGTCAGCGTGCCGGCGCCCTCTGTCGTGCACGCGTCCTACGGCGACTCGGTCTTCATCGTCGAGGAGAAGAAGGACCCGTCGGGGGCGATCCTGAAGGGCGCGGACGGAAAGCCTGCGCGCGTGGCGCGGCAGCAGTTCGTGCGGACGGGAGCTCATCGCGGCGACTTCGTGGCCATCACCGAAGGCGTGAAGCCTGGTCAGGAGGTGGTGGTAGGCGGCGCCTTCAAGCTGCGCAACGGCGCCGGCGTCGTCGTCAACAACGACGTGGTCCCCGATTCGCGGCTGTCACCGACGCCCGAGAACCACTGAGCGAGCTCGCACACCATGAAGCTCACCGACATCTTCATCCGCCGGCCGGTCCTCGCGATCGTCGTCAGCCTCGTCATCTTGATCGCGGGCCTCCAGGCGATCCGCACGCTCAACGTCCGCCAGTACCCGAAGCTGGAGAGCGCGACGGTGACCGTGCGCACTGCCTATATCGG
>JAYTOQ010000745.1:0-2259 GCA_043747665.1 Polyangiaceae bacterium
ACTTCCAGGAGATGTTCCTCGACGAGGCGCGGATCGCGTCCCGGATCATCCATCCGAACGTCGCGCAGATCGTAGAGCTCGGAGAGCAGGACGAGATCCTCTATCTCGTCATGGAGTTCGTCGACGGCGACTCCCTCGCGAAGATCAGCCGCCTCGCCACCAAGCGCGGGACGCGGCTGCCGCCTGGCGTCGCGCTGAAGATCATGGCGGACGTGTGCGACGGGCTTCATGCCGCGCACCTCCTGAAGGACGAGCAGGGCGAGAGCCTGGCGGTCGTCCATCGTGACGTCTCTCCGCAGAACATCCTCGTCACCGCCGCGGGCCTCGCGAAGGTGATTGACTTCGGGCTCGTGAAGGCGAAGAACCGGAGCTCCGCGGAGACGCAGAACGGCGTCGTCAAAGGCAAGATCCGCTACATGGCGCCGGAGCAGGCCCTCGGACGCAACATCGATCATCGCGCCGACGTCTGGGCGCTCGGCGCCATTCTCTACGAGCTCTTCGCGGGTGTTCCCCCCTACGACGGACCGAACGAGGTCGCGACGCTGCACAAGCTCACGAGCGGCGCGCTCCCCGCCCCTCTGCCGTCCTACGTGCCGGCCCCCATCCGCGCGATGATCGAGCGCGCGCTCGCCTACGAGGCCGAGGGTCGCTACGGATCGGCGCTCGAGCTGAACCTCGCGCTCGAGGCATGCATGGTGGAGATCGGCGAGCCGACGAGCGTCGCCGTCGTCGCCCATTACACCGGGCAGCTCCTCGCCGAGCGCAAGGCGGCGCGTAAGCGCGCCGTGGATACCGCGCTCGCTGCCGCGCACGCGCGCGACGCGGCCGATCGCGCATCGAGCCTGCCGATGTCCGCGGCGCGCGTTCCTGTTCCCTACCCTTCCGCGCCTTCCGCGCCTTCCACGCCTGGCTCGATCGCCGGTCTCGGCTCTGGCTCTGGCTCTGGCGTCCGCTCCGGCTCGGGCTCCGGTTCGGGAGGCCCGCTCGCGTCCACTTCCAGGGCGCCGAATCCGAGCGCGGGGCGCCCGTCCGTGCCGATGCCGCTCCCCATCACGCCGCCCTCGCACGGTGAGCTCGTCTCGTCACCGAGCAACATGGGCGTGTCCGGGATCTCCGAGGTCCCGAGCGCAACGAGCTCGGCGACGCTCGGCTCGGCGGCCATGGAGTATCCGCCCGCAGAGCTGATCGAGGAATCGGCGCAGGCGGCGCGGCGCCGTCGCTACATGACCGCCGCGATCCTCAGCGTGTCCGTGGCAGCCGGCGTGGTCGGTCTCGTGCTGATCATCAGCACCGCGCTCCTCAAGAAGAACGACGCCCGCGTGACGGGCGGTCCAGGCGCGTCGCACACGACGGCGCCCGCCGAGGCCATCGACCCCGCGTCGCTCGGCAACGGCACCGGCACGACGAGCGGCGCGAGCACCGGCGACCCGCCGGTAGCTCCCAAGCCAACACCGACGGCGCCGCCGGTGGCATCAGCGACGACGACCACCGGCGCGGGCGCGGGCGCGGGCGCGGCGGGCGGCGCGGGCGCGTCGGGCGGCGCGGCCGCGACCGTCACCGCGCCGATCGCGACGCCCACGCCTGCGCCAACCTTCGCTCCCACCTCGAATACGGCGTTCGGCGGAGGCGGCGGTGCGGCTGCGCAACCCCATCGCACACCTCCGCCGGTCGTAGCGCCTCCGCCGAAGCCGGCCGCGAAGCCACCCAGCACTGGTGCCACGGCAAAGTCGCCGGACCGCGGCTTCTGATACGTTCGCCTCGCTCGGTTCGACCGCACGACCGCACGACCGCCATCGACATGCACCTCCGCCACCTTCGCCGCCTCTGCACGCTCGCCCTCGCATCGACGCTGGCCATCACCGCCGCGAGGACGGCCTCCGCCGATCCGAGCCTCTCCGATCGCGAGACGGCGCGCAGCCTGATGGACGACGGCGACGCGAAGCGCGACAAGAGCGACTTCAAGGGCGCGCTCAAGAGCTACGAGGCCGCCGACGCGATCATGCACGTGCCGACCACCGGGCTCGAGGTGGCGCGCGTGCAGGCGCAGCTCGGTATGCTGCTCGAGGCACGCGAGACGTTGAACCGCGTGAATCATCTGCCGCCGAAGCCCGGCGAGCCCGCCCCGTTCACCTCCGCGCGCAGGACGGCGGAGACGCTGACCGCGGAGATCGGCGCTCGCATTCCCTCCGTCACCGTGCTCGTGACGAACGCCGACCCGGCTCAGGTCACGGTCATCGTGTTCGACGGCGAGATCGTTCC
>JAYTOQ010000746.1:0-2634 GCA_043747665.1 Polyangiaceae bacterium
CGCGCAGGTGAACCTCGATGGATCGGTGCAGTCACGGCGCAATTTCACCGTGTGGCGCGACGGAGACGGGCGAGCCCGGCCATCCTCAGCTCTTGTGAACGCCGTGGATGCTCTCGCTGTCGAAGTCGTCCTCGAGAGCCAGGCGGACTGCGCCGATCTCGAGCGGGCCCGGGCAGCGCTGAGCGAAGCTCTCGTCGCCGCTCGCGCCCCCGCCCACGGGGGCTCGCGCCTCCGTGGTGTGCGGCCGACCAGCCCCTCCGCCGGACCGCACTGGACGATGACGATGTCCGTCGCTCCCGCCCCCGCGAATGCCTCCACACGATCGCAAGGGACGAAGTCGGCCGAGGCCGTGATCGTCGACGACGCCGGCACCATCGTTGCGCAGAGGACCCTGAACGATCGGAACGCACGTGCGTGCCTGCCGCTTGCCCGCGCCGTCGGCGCTTGGGCCTCGCTCGTTCTCGACGCGGAGCTCGTTCGCGCCAAGGACGAGGACGGCACGCTCACGACACCGACCGCCGACGACGACGGGCCGCCCACCGTGAAGGCACCAATGCGCCTCGTGCGGACGCATCCCGACGCCGACACCGGCTCGTCGAGCGGCGACGCGCCGCTGCCCTCGCCCAAGGCGCAGCGCGCGCTCGAGTTCGGCTCGATGGTCTATGTCCGCAATGGCGTCCTCGCGAGCGGTGGCATGGCCGGCATCTCGCCCTTCGTCGCCGTGGAGCTCGCGGATGCATGGGTGCTCCGGCCATCCCTCGCGTTCGGACGCTCGACCGAGGGCGCCGTCGGGATGAGCCACGTGGGCGGCCGCGCGGATCTCTGTCGCCGCATCCCTGGGAACTACACCGAGCGACGCGGCATCGAGGCCGATCTCTGCGCGGGCTTCGAAGGCGGCATCCTCACGTCGCAGACGAGCCCGACCGCGCCTGGTGACAGCGTCGGTCGCGCCGGCTTCGGCCCAGCGGTTACGCTGCGCGGTGAGCTCGCCGGCGGGGTCGCCCTCGAGGTGCGTGGGCTGGTCGGCGCGAACTTCATCCACGCCGCGCTTCGCGGACAGGGCGAGGCTCCGCTGGTCTTCGCTGCTGCCGAGCTCGGTATCTCCGTGAGGCTGCCGTGAGGAAACCGCGACGACAGGAGCGGAGGAGTCCATGAGCGCCGCGTATGACAGTGTCCCGTTCGCGCGCGCCGCAGCGCTGCTCGCACCGATGGATGGCGCGACGAACGACGACGCGCGCATCACGCCGGAGCCGCCGCAGAGCGGCATCAAGAGCCTCGTCGTCCCGCGCAGCACCGCAGCGGAACGCGCGCGGCAGTTCCGTCTCGTCTACGACGCACACGTCTCGTTCGTATGGCGGAACCTCCGCCGGCTCGGCGTGATGGACCGCGACGTCGAGGACAAGTGCCAGGAGGTCTTCGTCGTCGCGCATCGTCGCTGGGAGGAGTTCGTCGATCGCGGTCACGGCCCGCGTGCGTGGCTCTTCCAGATCGTGCTGCGCGTCGCCTCCGATGCGCGGCGTCACCGGAGGCGCCATCCTGTCGACCCCGACGGGGGCATTGCGCAGGATCGCGAGTCGGTGGAGGCTCCGCAGGTCGTGGCCGTGGCGCGCAAGCAGGCGCTCGATCTGCTCGACCGCGCGCTGGCTTCGATCGACATGGGCCGGCGCGCCGTGCTCGTGCTCCACGAGATCGAACAGATGACCGCCCCGGAGATCGCGCGGACCCTCGAATTGCCGTTGAATACCGTGTATTCGCGCTTGCGCGTCGCCCGCCTCGAGCTCGACGCAGAGCTCGCTCAACTCTCAAGCGCGGACAGCGCGCGTGAAGAAGAGGAGGCGAAGCGATGAGCTCCCTCGACGCACGCTCCCTCTTCGCCGCTGCGCGTGAGGACGGGCCCGATGCCGCCGAGCGCGACGTCGTCTTCCGCAAGATCGCGCTCGCGACCGGCGTCGCGGCCGGCACGGCCGCAGGCGTGACCGCGCTCTCCGCGTTGCCCAGCGCGCCGGCGATCGTCGCTGGCGCCGCTGCTGCGGAGGCTGCGACGTCGGCAGGCGCTGCGGCCTCGACGTCGGCAGCGACAGGCGGCGCGTTCGGCATGAAGCTCCTCGCGCTGGGAGCCGTGCTCGGCGCGGCGAGCATGGCGCTCGGGGTGGTCCTCGCGCTCACGCTCGTGACGCCGGAGCCGATGCGCGCCGCGGCTCGCAGCGGCGCAGCGGTGACGCCCGCTTCGGCGATGCCGGGCGCGAAGCTCGCGCAGCCCGCCGCGCGCAAGCGCGATCCGGACGCCAACGCGAACGCGAATGCGGAGGCGTCCGCAACAGCGACAGCGGATACGAAGGCGAGTGCCGACGAGAGCGCAAAGAGTAAGGCCAGCGCCAGCGCCGCGGGTGCCAGCGCAGCGGGCGCCAGCGGTGGGGACCTCGCGGAGGAGGCGCGCCTCGTGACCGCCGCGCGCAGTGCGCTCATGGCCGGCGACGCCGCGCGCGCCCTGGCGCTTGTGCAAAGTACACGTAAATGGAGGACGCGCTCACTCGAGCCCGAGGAGCTCGGCCTCGAGGCGCGAGCGCTACGCGCGCTGGGTCGCGCGGACGACGCTGCGGTGACGGAGCTCGTCTTGCGACGGCGCTATCCGGA
>JAYTOQ010000747.1:0-12662 GCA_043747665.1 Polyangiaceae bacterium
GCGCCTTCCATCATCGATGCGGGCGCGCCAGAGCTCGCGCGAATGCCGCCTTCCGCCGGCGAGTTGCCGGAGGTGATGCCCGATGCGCCCGGCCCGGTCTCGGTAGCGACGCCCGTGGTGGTGGCGCGCGAGAGCGGCTCGTTGGCCGGCTGACGATTCGTGTTGTTGCTGCACGCCGCGCTCGCGCTCTCGTTTAGGGCGCGCACAAACTTGGCCCGAATCCCCATTCTTCCTTAGGACCTAAGCCTCACTCCTAGAGGAGAATTCTCATGAGCGATGCAAGCGATCGCCGCGCGCCTCACGCGTCGCGGATCCCCTTTGAAGGAATGGTCGAGGTCGGGGGAACACTCGGTCCTTCGTTCGAGGCGCAGGCGGTAAACCTCTCGGAAGAGGGCATGCACCTCCGCACCGCGTACCTGCCCGAGGTCGGTCAGCCCGTCACGTGTCGCTTCGACGCGGGGCAAGGCATGGTCGTCGTGGCGGCCGGAGAGGTCCTCTGGAAGGACGACATGGGTGACGGAGGCGAGTTCGGGATCCGGTTCACGAACCTCGACGCCGCGAGCACCGTGTCGCTCCAGCGCATCGTCGGCATGGTCGAGGACGGCGTCGCCATCCACCCGCCGCAGGGCCGCAAGGTGCGTCTCCACATCGACGGTCTCGCGTCGCCGATGCGCGCTCGCGTCAAGGGCGTGCAGGGGACCAGCGTCACCGCGTTCAGCGAGCTCGGCTTCCTCCAGGTCGGCAAGCAGCTCGATCTCGAGGACGCAGCGACGGGCAGCAAGCGCCCCGCGCTCATCGACCACGTCCAGGTCGAGGTGGAGCAGGGCACGCGCATCCCGCAGCTCGTCGTCACGCTCCGCTACGACGACGAAGAGGCGCACGCCGCAGATTGCGCCGAGATGGATCGCCAGGAAGCGTCGCACAACGACATCACCGGGCGCGATCCGCACGGCTCGCTCTCTCCTCACTCGATTGATGACGACATGGACCACGACATGAACGACGACGCCCCGCACCAGCCCGACATGATCTCCGCCGCTCGCGACGAGCACGCCGAGGGCGGCTCGCGTGGGCTCGTCGCGAAGGCCTCGGCCGTCGACGACGAGCACGACGAAGACGCGCATCACGGCATGGCGATGAAGAGCGCGTTCGCGCGCAGCGCCGCCAAGATCACGCCCGCCCTGGAAAACTGGGCAAAGCGCGCGAAGACGACCATGGCGCTGCTCGCGGCGCGTGCCAGCGCGAAGCGCAACGGGGTGGCGGACGACGTCGAGATCCCGGTGCGTCGCACGACGGCGCCGGCACCCGGTGGTGGTCTCCATACTGCGGGGCGCAAGGTGATCCGCGGCGAGATCGAGGAGCCGATGCTCGACGAGCCGGTGAAGCCGCGCTTCGCGATCACGAAGAAGCGCGCGGTGGTGGGCGGCGCGATCGGCATCGCGAGCATCCTCTGCCTGGTCGCGATGCGTAAGCCCGCGCCCGCGCCCGTCGCGGCGACTCCGCCCGCGGAGATGTCGACCGCGGCTGCCGCTCACCCCAACTCGCCTCCCACGCCGGCTGCTCCTGCACCGATGACCGCTGCCAACGATCCGCTCGCGACGGCCGCCGCCGCGCTCGGTGCCGACCCGATGATGGATGGGCATCCCGGCAGGGTCACGCCGTTCGGCAACGGCCCGGTCACCCACGGCAACGTGCTCAAGATCAAGATGGACGGCCCCGTCGGTCGCATCCAGGGCGCGTCGCAGCCTTCGGGCTTCACTGTCGTCATCCCGGGGCGCAAGTCGCTCGACGCAGCGGGGCCGCTCGCGTCGAAGGATCCGCGCATCGCCGCCATTCGTGTCTCGAACGAGACCGGCGGCGCCGAGCTCACCGTCACGTTCAAGGACGGCGTCCCGAACTACCAGGTGAAGGCGCACGGCGACACGCTCGAGCTGCACCTCGCGAAGCCGGGCCACGCCGGCGTCGACAAGGCGCCCGAGGCGCACGCGGGCGCGCACAAGAAGAAGAAGCACCACTGAAGAGCGCCGGTGGGCGCACGACTGAGGATGGCGGGATCGCGAACGTGGTCCCGCCATTCGATTTTGTTCGGCTCAGGGGGTCGCGACGGTAGCAACTGCGGTGACGGCTTCGCTCGTGACGTTCTCGAAGGGGATGTTCTCGGCCTTGGTCTCGGCGTAAATCCGCGTGAGCGCTTCCTCGAGCTGGGGGAGGTACGTTGCCGCGGTCTCCTGGTGGAAGCCGATCGAGACGACGACGCTCTTTCGATCCTGGAGGAACGCTGCCTTGTTCGCCTCGAAGGTGTCGATCATCTGCTGCGCGCTCACGTAATCGGCGAGCGCGCCGTTGTCGGGCACCTCGGTGAGAGGCGTGGTGGCGGTGTTGATGGCGTAGGGCTGCGAGACGTTCGTGGTGCCCTGCCATAGCTCGGAGAGCCAGCCGTACACCGGCATCGTGCCGAGCTTCGGTTGCAAGAAGACCGTGGGCACCGCGGAGTGCTCGTAGCGGATGCCCTCCGCAGCGACGGCCTCGCGGACCGGCAGCTTCGCCATCCAGCCGCCGCAGCGGAAGCTCTTGGCGCGTCCGAAGCCGTTGGTCTCGAGCGTGTCGAGGCTCAGCTTCACGACCTTGCGGAGCTCGCCTTCGGTGTAGAGGCTGATTGGCACCTCGTGTCCGCAGTCGTCACTGCACTCCTGCCCATGCGCATCGAGGCTCGTCCCCCAAAACGTCGGAGAGGCGCGGAAGGTCACGCCCGACGCTTCGAAGAGGCGCTTCCAGCCATGGATGTGGAGGCCCTTCTCGTCACCCGGGCGCAGCGCCCGCCGCATCTGCGTGGCGACGTCAGCGGCGACGGCGCCGTCCTTGACGAAGTACGCCGCGTTGAGGAACTGGACGATCTTCAGCTGCGGAAACTTCGTGCGCAGGTCCTCCATCGCGCGGAGGTTGTCCTCGCGGAGCTCGCGGCCCTCCCAGTCGACGGTCACGACGAGCTGCAGCTTTCCCTTCTTGCTCCTGTAGTCGTCGACGCCGACCGAGCCGTCGTCCGATGACGCCGACGCGCACGCAGGCGTGATCGCACACAGCGCCACGAGGGCGAGGAGCGGAGCGAGCGGAGCGAACGACCGAGCAGAGGCATCGAGCATAGCGCACACGAACGCACACCGTGTGCCGGCGGCACAGGCCGCGGAAAGTGCGTTTTCAGCCGAAATCGAGCGGCCGACCGCCGACCACGTCGTAGCCATGGATCCCACTCGATCCAGGCAACCGGGCTACCGATGCGGAATTCGTTGGCCACCTCGCGAATTGCGCAACGAGACTCGCTTCCAAGCCATGCCCCGAATTCTCCTCATCGACGACGACGCCTCGCTGCTCGATGCGCTCTCGCTCGCCTTCGAAGATGCAGGGCACCACGTGCTCACGGCCGCCGATGGCCTGCGCGGTCTCGAGGTCGTGAAGAAGGAGAAGCCCGACGCGGTCATCAGCGACGTGAACATGCCGGGCCTCGACGGCTTCGCGCTATGCCGGAAGCTGCGCGAGAGCGGCAACCGCGTGCCGCTCGTGCTGCTCACGTCGCGCGACGACGAGATCGACGAGGCCCTCGGCCTCGAGCTCGGCGCCGACGACTACGTGGCGAAGCCCTTCAGCACGCGCGTCCTCCTAGCGCGCGTCGCCGCGCTCTTGCGACGCGAGGCGATGCGCGCCACGCATCAGACCGAGCACGCGGTATCGAAGGGCGCGCTCGAGCTGTTTCCGGAGCGACTCGAGGTACGTTACGCGGGCAAGCCGATCAGCGTCACCGTCACCGAGTTCCGCTTGCTCGAGGCGCTCGCGTCACGCGCCGGCTTCGTGCTCTCGCGCGATCGGCTGCTCGAGATCGTGCGCGGCGACGAGTCGGTGGTCGCCGAGCGCATCATCGACACCTACGTCCGGCGGCTACGCCGGAAGATCGAGGCCATCGATCCGGCGTTCGACCGCATCGAGACCGTCATCGGCGCAGGGTACCGCTGGAAGGACGGCTGAGTGACGGTCACGCGCGCGCGGCGGCCGCTCCCACGCACCTCGCTGCGGACCAACGCGGTGCTGATGGTGCTGGCGATGCTGTTGCTGCCACAGGCCATCGTCGTCGGATGGAGCGCCATGGAGCGCGACATCGGCGGCAAGCTGCAATGGAACGCGCGTGAGACGGCGCACGACGCCGCGAGCGTGCTGACGGCGGCGCGCGCCGAGGGGCTCGACGCGCAGCAGACCGAGGAGAAGCTCGCCGAGGTCGCTACGGCGCACACGGCGCGCATCCGCGTCATTCGGCAAGACGGCAGCGAGCGCTTCGACGTCGATCGCGATCAGGGCACCGATGTCGTGCACCAGGTCGGCACGCTGTTCTTCGGACCAGACGGCGCACCGACGCTGCGCGAGTTCGACGAGACGGTAGGCCCGGTGCAGAAGCGCGCCGAGATCGTGAACCTCACGCAGTGGCATATCGAGGGCGAGCCGGCTCCGGTTCCGCCGCGGCCGCCACTTCCCGAAGGAGCGAGCCACGCCTCGAATTTCCCGGTCTTTCGCGGTTCTCCGCCGCCCCCGGTGAGCCCCGACGTCGAGACCGGGTGCAGGACGTCGCCTGCCGGCAAGCTGCTCGTGTGCCATGCCTCGCGCGCGTTCGCCGGAGCCGACGGCGTCGAGGCCATCTACGTGCAGGAGTCTTCACGTCGCGCGGTGCGCGCGCTCTACGACCTTCGCTACCAGCTCCTCCGTCTCTCGCTCATCATGCTGCCGTTCGCGCTCGGCTTCTCGTGGTGGATGGGACGACGCATGGTCCACCCCATCGAGTGGCTTCGCGAGCGCGTCCTCGAGAAGGCGCGCAGCGCGAATCCGCGCGCCGATCTCGCGCCGCCGCCCGGCGACGAGGTCGCCGATCTCGCAGACGCCTTCAACGGCCTGCTCGGCTCGCTCGACGAACGACGACGCGCGAACGAGGAGTTCATCGCCGACCTCGTGCACGAGCTCAAGAACCCGGTCGCCGCGATCCGCTCGTGCGCCGAGACGCTCGATGGCGGTGGCGTCGACGAGAAGCGAGCCGCGCGCGTCTCCAGGATCCTCGCCGACTCGACGACGCGACTCGATGCGCTCGTCTCGCAGTTCCTCGAGCTCGCGCGTGCCGAAGCCGGGATGCCCAACGAGGTACGCGGCTCCGTCGATCTCGCGGCGCTGGCCCGTGGCGTCACCGGCGCCATCGAGCAAGGCCATCCCGAGGTGAAGTTCGCGGTGGTCGCCGAGTCGGAGCTGACCGTTGTGGGCGTCGAGCCCCGACTCGACTCCGTAGTGCGGAACCTGGTCGACAACGCCGCGTCGTTCGCAGGCAGCGGCGGCGAGGTGCGCGTGAGCGTGAAGCCCGATCCCGACGACGCGACGCAGGTGGTCCTGGAGGTCTGCGACACGGGGCCAGGCATCCCCGACAAGGACCTGCCGCGCATGTTCGAGCGCTTCTTCTCGACGCGCGCCGTGCCGAACGGCAGCGCCGAGCCCTCCGCGCGGAGGCACAACGGAACCGGACTCGGGCTCGCGCTCGTGAAGGCCGTCGCCGAGGCGCACGGCGGCTCGGTCAGCGCGCGATCGAGCGCGGGCAGCGGGACCACCTTCCGTGTCGTCCTGCCCGTCGGCTAGGTTCAAGCCGTTTTCACATCGCTCGCGCTGACGTTTCATCGCAGCGCGCAGCCTCATCCATGCGGAGGGCCCACAACCATCATGGGCACCGCGCTCGCTTGCCTGCGAGCCGCCCGGAGGATCGAAAGAAGATGGGAACCCTCGTCACGTTGATCGACATCGCCTGCGGCCGCCCAATACCCGCCGAGGACACGGGTCGCTCTCGGCGCCTCCAGCTTGTCGTCTTCTCGCTGCTCGCGTCGCTGGCCTTCGCGGCCGCATGGGGGCTCGCTGCCGGAAGCAGCTCCGCCGGCCTCGCCATCGCGAATCTCTACAAGGTGCCGATGGTGGTGCTCCTGTCTTGCGCGTTTGCCGCGCCGGCCGGGCTCCTCGCGTGGCGCCTCTCCGGCACACGGCTTCGCGGGAGTGATCTCGCGCTCGGCTTCACCGGCGGCGTCTTCGGAGGCACGCTCGTCCTCGCCGTTTTCGCGCCGCTCGTCGCGCTCTACTACCATTCGAGCGCGTGGGCCGGTCCCGTGCTCGGCATCGGTTCGGTCGGTCTCGCGCTGCTCACCGGCACCATCATGTTCGTGCGCGGCGTGGTGCGACGCCTCGAGCCCGGCACGCCGAAGCGCACGGTGCTCCTCCCCGTCGCCGTCACGCTCGGCATGCAGCTTCTCACGCTCGTGCAGCTCGCCGCGCTCGCTTCGCCGATCTTTCCCGAGCGCACCATCTTCGGCGGCGGCATCGATCACCTCGCCCAGTCGACCCACACGACGAGCCCCGCCACGCCCGCGGCGGCGCAGGAGTGACCACCATGGACCAGGTCCTCGTTCGCTCTGCCGCGGTGCGCATCCTCTTTGTGGTGATCGCCGCGCTCGCCGCGCTCGCCGCGCTCGCCGGCAGCGCGCACGCGATGCCCGCGCCCCCGCCCGACGTGCGCGTCGCGGGTGCGCTCTTCACGCCCACCCGCACCACCGACGGCATCGACTGGACGGCGCAGTGGGTGCTCACTCCCGAAGGCGCCGCCGACCTCGACGGTGGCGCCACTCGGATCGTGCGCTTCGCGATTCCCCTGGCCGACGACGACAGCATCGAGCCGATGGCGGGCGTCGTTCCGCTGGTCGAGCGCGGGCGCGTGACGGGCATCGTCGTCGATCGCCGTGCCGTCGAGCATCGCACGGTGCGCGTGGTCGTCCACCAGCGCGCCGTCCACGAGGGGAGCGTGCGGATCGGCGCGCCCGTCGCCGCTGGCAGCGCGCTCCAGATCGTCGATGGCGATCTCGGCGCCGGCACGCGTCTCGAGATCGAGACCGGACGCCTCCTCGAGCGCGGCGTCGGGCACGTGGCTCCGCCGGGAACCAGCCACGACGCACGCGACGAAGCGCGCCGTCTCACCGGCTACGAGCCGCGCGTCACCGGCGCGCCGCTCTTCGTGCGCGGCGACGACGTCGTCCTCGCGGGCGGCTTCCGCGGCACCGTCGTCACGGCGAAGGCCCGCGGTCACAGGAGCACCGTCGCGCTCGCCGCGCTCTTCGTCGGGAGCGTCGGGGCGCTCGTCTTCGCGATGCGCAAGCTCCGTCATGCCGCGAGCGTCGAGCGTGCGGACGCGCTGCTGGCCGCCGAGGTCGATGCGCTCGACGGCGTCACCCCGCGGTCCTGAGGCCAACATGCTCGCTGACCATCCGCTGGTCGTGCCCGGTTTCGAGCGCTGCGGTCTCGCCGCGCGGTCCGCGTGAGCCGCTAGCGCGCACCGCGGCCCTTGCGCGTGGAGCGCGGCAGCGACGTCGCGCTGGTCGCGATGAGATCCCAACCGTCGCGCTCGCCGGCGCGCAGGCGCACGAGTCCGGCGTACGCGATCATCGCGGCGTTGTCGGTGCAGCTCGCGAGCTCCGGGAGCACGGCGCGGATCCCGTGCTCGCGTGCGAGATCCGTCACGCGCGATCGGAGCTCGCGATTGGCGGCGACACCACCGCCGATGACCACGGTGCGCACGCCCTCCTGAACGGCAGCAGCGACGAGCTTCTTCGCGAGCACCGTCGTCACCGCGGCCTGGAACGACGCACAGACGCCGGCGAGCTCGCTCTCGGTGGCCGGGATCCCGTGCTCGCGCACGCGTGCCGCGACCTGGGTCTTGATCCCCGAGAAGCTCATCTCGAAGGACTGGGTGTGGCCCATGGGCAGGGTGAACGGCACCGCCTTGGGATCACCGCCGCGCGCCAGGCGATCGATCACCGGACCTCCCGGGTAGCCGAGCCCGAGCACCTTGCCGACCTTGTCGAAGGCCTCGCCCGCGGCGTCGTCACGCGTGGCGCCGAGCTCCTTGACCTGCTGCGCGGACGGACCGTCGACCCGATAGATTGCGGTGTGGCCGCCCGACGCGAGCAGCGCGACGAACGGAAACTCCGGCGGCGGCGGATCGCTCTCGGCGGCCTCCTCGCCGCGACGGAGGAACACTGCCAGGAGGTGTCCAACGAGATGATCGACGCCCACCAGCGGCAGCCCGCGCGCCCATGCCAGGCCCTTCGCCATCTGGACGCCGACCAGCAGCGCTCCGACGAGGCCAGGCCGATTCGTGACCGCGATGCCGTCGATCGCCTCCCATCCCACGCCGGCGCGAGCGAACGCCTCGCGGACGACGGGACCTGCATTGCGGAGGTGATCACGTGAAGCGAGCTCAGGTATCACGCCGCCGTAAGGCGCATGAAGGCTGACCTGGCTCTGCACGATGTCGGAGAGGACGCGGCCGCTCTCGTCGACGATCGCCGCGCCCGTCTCGTCACACGACGACTCGATCCCTAGAACGAGCACGTGCCGTCACGTCGGTCGAGGGTGAACACGCCGAACATCGGCGAAGCCGTGGAGGGCGCCGGCGCGCCGGCGTCGGTGCCGGGCGCGCCGCGAACGAGACGGACCTCGAGGCCGCCGACATCCATGAGCGAGACGAAGACCATCACGTCCTGCGTGTCGTTGGCGGCGGCGTCGGCCGACGGTGAGGGCGACGCGACGTACACGAGGTTCTGCGACCGACCCGACCCGAAGGTCATCGTCGACAGCGGATCGTGCCAAATTTGCGGGATGGGACGCAGAAGAGCGTCCTTGAAGCGACCGTCGGACGTGGAGAACGTGCCCGGCGCGTCCTGCAGGTGCCCGGCATCGAGGAGCAGGCACATCTTCGCGTTCTCGCCGAGCCCGGCGCGTACGAAGCTCCCCTTCACGACGTCGCCCTCGAAGTGATCGCCGGCCTTGCTCGAGAACCGCGACACGTCGCGACAGCCCATGATCGCGGGCGCGACGGCGAAGAGCGTCGCCATGGCGGTCGGGAGCACGAGCGGCTTCATGAGCAGCGGCAGCTTAGCAACGACTCAGGAGGAGCGTCAGCAGCGTCACCTGGGGGCGGCGCGGATCTTCGTCGCGGTCTCGCGAACGCGCGGCTCGGGATCCGACCCTTCCATCGACGCCGCGAGCTGCGAGGCTTCGTTCTTGTCGTAGGTGGAGAGCGCGACCAGCGCGGCCTCGCGTACGAGCGCGTACGGCTCCTTCGTCGCCGCTTCCTTCAGCTGACGCGTGGCCTCCATGCCCGGCCCGGTCCCGGCCGACCCGGCGGCCCCGGCCGACCCGGCGGCCCCGGCGGCCCCGGCGGCCCCGGCCGACCCCCAACCCCCGGCCGCGCCGAGGCGTCCCAGCGCCTGCGCGGCGAGGACGCGCATCGCCCAGCTCTCGTGATTGCGCATGACCTTGGCGACGGCGGTGACCGACTTCGCGTCGGGATGCTGCCCGATCGACGCGAGCGCGACGCGCTGCACGTTCTCCGAGGAGTCGGTGACCGCCGAGGCGATCGCCGCCGACGCGCCGTCCGACTTCGAGCGCGAGAGCAGCACGAGCGCCTTTTGCCGGACCGACGGATCGGGATGACGCGACAGCGCGATCACGCTCGGCTCGAGGCCGAGGGCGATCTCGCGAGCCTTGGCGCGCGCGGTGGTGAGCTCCGGTGCGTCCTCGTTCCCGAGGAACGGCTCGAACGCGCCCTCGCGAGCGCCCAGCGCATCGAGCACGGCGCGAGCGCGCTCCGTCGAAGTGGAGAGCGCGCTCTGCGCCGCGCGCTTCAACGGATCCGCGAACGTCACGAGCGCGGCCGCCCGGTCCTTCGCGGCGAGGCCGCGAGGAACGAGCTGATCGAGCGTCGACTCGGCGTCCACGCTCTCGTCCGGAGGCGGAAGCGCATCGGCGCGATTGTCGGCCGCGCCCTTCGTCGCGAGCAGCACGAGCGCGCCGGCCGCGGCCTGGCGCAGCGTGTCCGACGATTGTCGCGCGCGACCGCCCTCGGCCTCGCCGGAGAACACCGCGTCGGCCATCGCCGCGAGCGCCGCCTTGCCGCCGGGCGCCTCGCCCTTCGCCATGCCCATGTGCGCGAGCGCGAGGATCGCCATCTGCCGCGGCAGCGCATCGGTGCCTTCGGCGAGGGTCACGAGCGTCGTGGTCTCGGTCTCGGCGCCGACCTCACCGAGCGCATACGCAGCCGCTGCGCGCGCCACGGTCCCGGCATCGAGCGAGCGCGCGGTGGCGGAGAGGAGCGGCGTGCTCGTCTTGTCCTTGAGCGCGCCCAGGCCCAGCACCGCGAACGCGCGCATGTCGGGCGTTCCGCTCTGCGCGACCTTGCGGAGCAGCGGGACCGCCTTCTTGTCGCCGAGCTTCGCCACTGCCCACGTCGCGGCCACCGCGATGGTGTCGGAGGACATGGCCTCGCCGCCGCCCTCGTGCTTCGGGAAGAGCAGCCCCTGGTACTTCGGAAGCAGCGCGGTGTCACGGAGGGCGCCGCACGCGAGCATCGCGCGCGTGCGCAGCGACGCTTCGCCCTGGCCCGTCGCGAACGCGAACAGCGCAGAGCCTGCGTTCTTGTTCTGCACGTAGCCGAGCACGTCGATGGCCACGCGTTGCTGCCCCGCGTCGCCGTCGGCAAGCGCGTCGAGCAGCGGCTTCACCGCGCGTCCACCGATGCGAGCGAGCGCGGCGCGCGCCTCGTCGGCGTCCTTGCCGTTGCCATGACGGCTCCGCTGCACGAGCGCGAACGTGAGGTTGCCGTAGATTTCGACGAGCAGCCGCCGATAGACCTTGCGCTGCGGATTGCCGATGGCGAGCGGCAGGAGCTCCTGCTCGAGCGACTCGAGCGTCCCTTTGCCGAGGTTGATCTGCATCGACAGCCGCGCCGCGCGCGAGACCAGCTCTTCGTCGGGCGCGCCGCGGATCACGCGGCGGAACAGGCGATCGGCCTCGTCGCCCTGGCCCTTCGAGAGCAGGAGATCGGCGAGCTCGAGGTACGTGATGTAGAGGCGATCGTTCTTGGCGATCGCGGCGCGGAACTCGACGATGGCGTGCTCCGTGTCCTGGCGCTGGCGATACATCTCGCCGAGCCGGCGATGACCCTCGGCGTCGTCGGGGTTGAGCTCGACGGCGCGCGCGGCGTATTTGATGGCGTCGTCGTCGCGGTAGAGCGCGAGCGCGTACTGCGCCATGCGCTGATAGAGCTCGCGCGCGCGCTTCGGCTCGACGGCGACGAGCTTCTCGAGGACGGCGATGGCGTCGCCGGTCTTGTTCTCCTGCACGAGGACTCGCTCGAGCGCGAGGTAGCTGTCGGCGTCACCTGGCGCGACGGTGATGACGCGCCGGAGGGTCGCCTCGGCATCGGCGAGCTTGCGGAGGCTTCGCAAGACCTCGGCGAGCATGCGTCCCGACTCGACGTCCGGCGGAGTCGCCCCGAATTTCTGCGTGAGCGAAGGGATCTGTCCCTCGAGGATTCGCTCGAAGCCCCAGAGCGTCACGATGCGCGAGCGAGCTTCACGCGCGAGGATCTTGTCGCCGCTCGCCTTCGCCTTCTCGGCGAGCTCCTGCCAGATGACGCGCGACTCGCGATAGCTGCGCGCGCGTTCGAGCGCACTCGCGAGCTGCTTCTTGTAACCGAGGTTCTGCGGTTCGAGCTGAACCGCTTCCTTGAAGGAAGCGAGCGCGTCGGGCGTCATGTCGTGCTCGAGATAGACCTCGCCGAGCGCGGCGAGCGCGCGCGCACGCGGCGTCACGGTGGTGAGGATGCGCCTCCAGGTCTGGATGGCCAGCGCCTGATTTCCGTCCTGAAAATAGCGGTCCCCGAGATCGGTGAGGTGACCGGGATCGTTCGCGCCGACCTGCGAGAGGCGCGTGAGCACCTTGAGCGATCGATCATTCTCGCCGATGCGTCCGTAGAAATCGGCGAGGCGCGACAGCACCTCCTCGTCGCTCTGGCCGCGGGCCTCGAGCTCGGTGAGGAGCTTCAGCGCACGCGCGCGATCGCCGCGCTGCATGAGCGCCTCGCACTGCTCGAACACGAACTGCGGATTGTTCGGAGCGGCACGGATGAGCGCCTCGTACTCGGCGATGGCCTTGTCGAGCTCCCCCTGCGATTGCAGGACGCGGATCATCTTGAGCCGCAGATCGATCTGCTTCGGATTGACGGCGAGCGCCTTCTTGTAGGTCTCGAGCGCGCGCGACGAGTCGCCGGTCTCCTCGTAGAGCGCGCCGAGGAGCGCGAGGCGCTGGAAGTCGTTCGGGTGCTCGTCCTCGATCTGCTTGATGAGGGCGGGGAGCTGCTGATCCGCGCGATAGATCTCGGTGACGGTCTCGTAGACCTCGGCGCGGACCGCGGCCTCCTGTCCGGCCGCTTGAAGCGCCCTCTTCAAGGTGGCGAGGGCCTCCTGGTTCTTGTGGCCCTTCGCCTGCGCCTTGCCGAGGTCCTTCAGCGCCGGCGCCAGCGCGCGATTGTCGCCCTGCGCGGCGGCGATCACGTCCTTGAACTCGACCTCGGACTTCTCGTACTCCGCGCGCTGGAACAGCTCGCGCGCGAGCTCTGCGCGCACCGCGAGGCTCGTGGGCTGGGCCTTCACGAGCTGCTGGTGGAACGACTTCGCGGCGGTGAAGTCCTTGCCGTCGAGCGCCAGCGTCATCAGCGTGCGGAGCGTTTGTTCGCGATCGACGGGCGCGGTCTGGAGCGCCAGCGC